>NZ_CEEDFC010000004.1:352495-406415 GCF_979254005.1 Variovorax sp. AC103
CAAGCCTTAGATTATAGCGTGATTTTTTGGGCCTTCTCAACCGCCGATCAAAGCCTCGCCAAATTTGCGAGCCTCGCAAGGCTCAAAGCGCCACGGTCAGCCCGAGGCGCAGCGTGCGCGGCGCGCCCGGGAACAGGTAGACGTGGCTGAACTGGTAGGGCGATTCCTTCCAGTAGCGACGGTCGAACAGGTTGTCCACGGCCAGCGTCCAGGTCGTATTCACGCCGCGCAGCCTGGTGTCGTAGCGCAGCACCGCATCGACGCGCGTCCATGAAGGCAGCGTGACCGAGCCGTCCGGCAGCACGTTGCGCCGGCCTTCGTACGACAGCTGCCCCGCGAGCTCCAGGCCCGGCACCCCCGCCACGCGGTAGGCGGCTTGGGCACGCAGCACCTGCTTGGGCACGTTGGTGGGCGACTGGCCGTTGAGCGCCGGGTTCGCCGTGCTGTCGCGGCGCTTCGCATCGATCAGCGTCACGCTGCCGCCGAGGCGCCATGGCCCCTGCATCCACTGCGCGCCGGCCTCCAGGCCGCGATGCACCGCACGCCCGTCGTTGCGCACGTCGCAGAATTCGCCGCACTGGTCGATGTTGGTCATCGGGCGCGAGATGTCGAAGTACGCAAGCTGCCAGTTGAACGCGTCGGTGCCGCCCTTCAGCCCCAGCTCCCATTGGCGCGAGCGCAACGCGGGCAAGGCCTGTCCTGCGTTGCCGTACTGGTCGGCCCGGTTCGGCACCACCTGCGACTCCACACCCTGGCCCCAGCTCGCATACGCCAGCAGCCCAGGCTGCACCGTGTAGCTGGCGGCCAGCCAGGGCGTGGTCACGCCTTGCCTGTAGCCCGTCGGATTGGAGCCGTCGTTGCCGATGCTGCTGCGGTCCAGCCGCGTATGTCGCACGCCGAGCCAGGTGGTGAAGCGGTCGTTCCAGCGGATCGCGTCCTGCACCGACAGCTCGGTTGAGCGCTCGTCGCGGTTGGTTTGCGGCGTGGTGGCGTCCGGGTTCGCAGGCACGATGGCGGTGCCCCGGATGTTGCCCGTGCCCGCATAGTTGTAGGCCTGGTTCTCGAACCGGTTGCGCACACGGCTTTGCAGCAGCCCGAAACCCAGCTCGTGCTTCACGCTGCCCGTCGTCACGTTGCCCTTGAGGTTCAGGCTGCCCGCCGTCTGCGTGCGGCGCTCGTTGTCGCTGCGAAAGTCGTACACGTCGAAGGTGCCGTCGGAGCAGTAGCGGTCGTAGTTGCCTTCGGCGCTGCAACCGAAGGCGTAGGCCAGCCGGTCGTCGCTCTTCAGGCGCTGCTGGCCTACTTGCGCGCTCCAGCGCCAGTCGGCGTTCAGCGCCTGGCTGAAGCGCACCGTGCCCGTGAGCGCCTTGAACACCGAAGGCTGCGACCACGGCTGGTTGTTCAGGTTGATGCGCGGGTCCACCGGCGCGGGCAGCACGCTGCCCAGCAGGCTGTAGCCGTTCTGGCTCGGCTGTGTCTTGCGGCTTTGCTCGACCTCGAGCTCCAGCACCGAGTCGCGCGTGATGCGCCAGTCGGCCGCCAGCGAGAACAGGTTGCGGTTGCCGTCGAGGTTGTGCGTGAGCGGCTTGAGGTTTTCGCTCGCCACGTTGAGCCGGTAGCCGAACTCGCGGTTCTCGCCGAAGCGCCCGCCCAGGTCGAGGGCGCCCAGCACGCTGCCTCGGCTCGTGGTCTCGATGCGCACCGTGCGCAGGTCCTGCTCGGTGGGCCGCTTCACGACGTAGTTGACCAGCCCGCCCGGCGCACTGGTGCCGGCCTGGATGCCGCTGGTGCCACGCAAGATTTCCACGCGCTCCTTGTTGTCCAGCGGAATCGAGGTTTCCGCGCTGACCGGGAGGCCTTCGCGCCGGTAGTTGAAACGGTTGTCCAGCACGAAGCCGCGCACCGTGAGGTAGTCCCAGTAGCCGGCGGAGTTGTAGGCGTCGGTGACCGAGGCGTCGAACTGCGTGAGGTCTGCGAGCCGGCGTGCGCCGCTGTCGCGCAGCTGCTTGCTGTCGACCACGGTGGCCGAGATCGGCAGCTCGCGCAGCGGCACGTCGCCGAAGCCGCTGATGTCGGCCTGTGGCGCGGCGGCCGCGTCGTTGACGGTGACTTCACGCAGCGCGGCCTGCTGCGCTTGGGCGCTCCAGGCGGCTGCAAGAAGCGCGGCCGCGACGGCGCAGGAGAGAGGCGAAAGAGTGTGTTGTTTCATTGGGTTCAGTTGCGTGCAGCTTCGGCACGCATCGCCGCCATCCATTGCGCGGCCGTGGCTTCGGGGTCTTCGGCCGCGACCAGCGCGCGCACCACGGCGACGGCGCCGACGCCGGTGGCCAGCACCTCGGGCAGCCGCACGGCGTCGATGCCGCCGATGCCCACCTGCGGGTAGCCGCGCAGCAGGCGCGCGTAGGCGCCGAGCCGGGCCACGCCCTGCGGCGCGGTCGCCATCTTCTTGAGCGTGGTCGGGTACACCGCGCCCATCGCGATGTAGCTCGGGCTCACCCGGTCGGCGCGCACCATTTCCGCATAGCCGTGCGTGCTGATGCCCAGCCGCAGGCCGCTGGCGCGCAACTGCGCCAGCTCGTCGGGCGCAAGCGCGTCGAGGTCTTCCTGGCCGAGGTGGATGCCGTAGGCGCGGGCCGCGATGGCGACTCGCCAGTGGTCGTTGATGAAGAGCAGGGCGCCCGTGCCTTGCACCGCATCGACGGCGGCCTGCACCTCGCGTTCGACGGCCGTCGCATCGTCGGACTTGAAGCGCAGTTGCACGGTCGGCACGCCGGCGCGCGCCATGCGGCCGACCCACTGCGCATCGGGCAGCACGGCGTAGAGGCCGAGGCGTTCGGGGCAGGGCGGAAACGCATCGGCGCGCGCGGCCGGGGGAAAGGCCCGCAGGCCGAAGTCTTCCGGTGCGTCGGGCCAGAGCGCGGCGTCGAAGTTGCTCAGGCGCTGCGTCTGCGCGCGCCAGGCCAGGGCCAGGCATTCGGCATCGATCTCGATGAAACCGAGCGCCGTGCAGCCCTGCTTGGCGCCGCGGTAGACCGGGTCGTCCGACGAGAAGACCGGCGCGCTGACCGGCGCGGAAACGATGGCGCCGAAGCGCAGGCCGTGGGTCGCGACGATGGCTTGCGCAATGGCGCGAGGGTCGAGGGGGGTGCTCATGGTGCGTGGTGCCAGAAGGGCGTGCCGAGCACGGGCGTGCTGGGCTGCGCGGCGTCCTGCGCGGCCATGGCGCCGGCGCGGTACGCGGTGCGGCCGGCCTGCACCGCGTCGGCGAAGGCGCCGGCCATCGCAACCGGGTCTTGCGCCAGGGCGACTGCCGTGTTGAGCAGCACGCCGTCGTAGCCCCACTCCATCACCTGGCAGGCATGCGACGGCAGGCCCAGTCCCGCGTCGACCAGCATCGGCACCTTGAGCCGGTCGCGCAGCACCTGCAATGCGTAGGGGTTGACCGGCCCGCGGCCCGTGCCGATGGGTGCGGCCCAGGGCATCACGGCCTGGCAGCCGATGTCGACCAGCCGCTGGCACAGCACCAGGTCTTCGGTGCAATACGGCAGCACCTTGAAGCCGTCGCGAATCAGTTGCGAGGCGGCATCGACCAGGTTCAGCGTGTCGGGCTGCAGTGTGTAGTCGTCGCCGATGAGCTCGAGCTTGATCCACGGCGTGTCGAACAGCTCGCGCGCCATCTGCGCGGTGGCGACCACCTCCTGCACGCTGTGGCAGCCGGCGGTGTTGGGCAGCACCGGCACGGCGAGCTCGCGCAACAGCGCCCAGAAGCCGTTGCCGGTGTCGTTGCCACCGGACCCCTGGTGGGCGGTCTGGCGGCGCAGCGAGGCGGTGAGCATCGCGGGCTTCGCGCGCTTCACCGCCGCTTCGAGCAGGTCGGGCGAGGGGTAGCGCGCGGTGCCCAGCAGCAGGCGGCTCTGGAAGGTTTCGCCGTAGAGAACCAGCGGGTCGTTCGTCGTCATGGGGGTCGTCTCCATCATTCAGCCGCCCGTCACGGGGCGGATCACTTCGATGCGGTCGTCGGGCTGCAGCGCGCGCGCGGCATAGGCCGAGCGCGGCACGAACTCGCGGTTCACGGCCACCGCGAAGGGCGGCGTGGCGTTCAGCGCTGCCAATGCGTCGGTCAGCAGAGCGTTGTCGGGCAACGCGAAGGGCTTGTCGTTGATCAGGATGTTCATCGTCATGTGTCCGGGGCCTCCATGCCGAAGCCCTGCGCGAGGGCGGAACGACCGGTCGTGAGCAGTTCCATCGCCACGTCGAGCAGTGCGGGCGCGATCATGAAACCGTGGCGGTACAACCCGTTGATCTGCATCACCCGCGGTTGCGGCCTGCGCACGGCGGGCAGGTTGTCGGGCAGCGTGGGGCGGCATTGCGTGGCGATTTCCACGATGCGTGCTTCCGCAAAGCCGCTGTGCACCGCGTAGGCGGCGCTCAGCAGTTCGAGCGTGGAGCGCACGCTGGCGCTCGACATGTCGTCCGACTCGATCTCGGTCGCGCCGATCACGAACAGGTGGTCGGGTTTGGGCGCGATGTAGAGCGGATAGCGCGGGTGCACGAGGCGGGTGGGGCGCCGCAGGCTCACTTCGGGCGCATGCACACGGATCACCTCGCCCCGCACGCCGCGCAGCGCGCTCCATTGGGGCTTGGCGCCGAGGCCGCGGCAGTCGACCACCCAGTCGGGCTGGCCCGCCGTGCCGGGCGCGAAGTCGGACGGTGCGCGCGGCGACTGCCAGTGCAGCGACACGCGAGGGTCGGCCTGCAGGGTGGCGAGCAGCGCGGCCAGCAAGGCGCGGTTGTCGAGCTGGCCTTCGCCGGGCAGGAACAGGCCCTGCGCGAAGCGCTGGCCCAGCGAAGGCTCCAGCGCGGCGATGGCCTGGCCGTCGAGCGTGCGCATCGGCGCGAGTTCGGGCACCTGCGTGCCTGTGTTCGCGAGCACGCGCGCCAGCCGCGCGGCTTCGGCGGCGTCCTGCCGGTGCCAGAGCACCAGCGTGCCTTCGCGCTGGAAGAACACGGGTTGCGCCAGCGGCGCGAGCAGCTCGGGCCAGCGCGACAGCGCATGCTGCCCCATGCGCACGACCGGCACCGGCGCCACGGCCGATTCCGCCAGCGGCGCGAGCATCGCGGCCGCCACGCGCGCCGCCGCGCCTTCGGCTTCGGGGCTGCCGGCTTCGAACAGGTCGACCTTGCAGCCGGCCTGCGCGAGCGTGACGGCCAGCAGCCGGCCCATGAGGCCTGCGCCGAGGATGGCGGCCGATTGAAAGGGAAGCGTCATGGTCTTGCTCCTTCCCCCTTTGGGGGAAGGCCGGGATGGGGGCGGGCAGAGCGCCCACCAGGTACGCCGCTTGCCCCCACCCCAGCCCTCCCCCGGGAGGGGAGGGAGCAAGAAAGGGAAAACAGTCGCCGATAATTTTCAGCATGACCCATGCACCCACCCAGCGCTACGCACGCGTGCTCTCCATCGCCGGCTCCGACAGCGGCGGCGGCGCCGGCATCCAGGCCGACCTGAAGACCTTCGCGGCCCTCGGCTGTTACGGCATGACGGCCATCACCGCGCTCACCGCGCAGAACACGCTGGGCGTGTCGGGCATCCACGGCGTGCCGCCCGAGTTCCTCAAGGCGCAGATCCAGGCCGTGGTGGAAGACATCGGCGTCGATGCCGTCAAGCTCGGCATGCTGCATGCCCCCGAAGTGGTCGAGGTGGTGGCCTGGGCCATCGACCGCTACCAGCTGAAGAACGTGGTGCTCGACCCCGTGATGGTCGCCACCAGCGGCGACCGCCTGATCGCGGCCGAAACGGTGCAGGTGCTGGTGCGCGAGCTGTTCCCGCGCGCGCTGGTCGTCACGCCCAACCTCGACGAAGCGGCCCTGCTGATCGGCCATGCCATCGACGGCATCGACGCGCTCGACGCCGCAGCCGACGAACTGCTGGCGCTCGGCGCGAAGGCCGTGCTGCTCAAGGGCGGCCACCTGCCCGGCGACGACGTGGTCGACGTGCTGCTGCAAGCCGGTGGCGAAAGAAAGCGCCTGGCTTCCAGGCGCATCGCCAGCCGCAACCTGCACGGCACGGGCTGCACGCTGTCGTCCGCCATTGCCGCGCACCTGGCATTGGGCGCGACGCTGCCCGACGCGGTCGAGCGGGCGCGCGCCTACATCCTCGGCGCCATGGCGGCCGGTGCGGGCGTGAAGGTCGGTGCCGGTCATGGCCCGCTCAACCACGGTTTCGCGCCAGTGCCGATGCACCGCCTGCCGTGGTCGCCATCGGCCTCGGCCGGCTGAGCCAGGCGAGCACGAAGGTCGCCGCCAGCGTCGGCAGGGCCGAGCCGAACTGCGGCGCCCACTTGGCGAGCGCGTGGTACGCCGCGATGCCCGCGATCCAGATCAGCGCTGCAAGCACGTCGACCTTGCGCCCGGCTGCCAGCGATACGGAACGGCCGCTGCCCATGCGCCCGATGATCACGCCGTACAGCGGCACGAACACCGAGCTCAGCAGCAGCAGGAAGGGCTCCAGCGTGTGCATCGGCAGCACCAGTGCCAGTGCGATGCACAGCGCGGCCAGCAGCAGGCCCCAGCGCTTCACGCTCCAGCGCGGCAACAGGCTGTGCGTGGAAACGGAGCCGGAGTAGACATCGCCGTACGCGTTGTCGAGCTCGTCGATCAGGATCAGCCCCAGCGCCACCAGCCCGCCTTGGGCCAGCAGCAGCGCCATCACGAGTTCCGTGCCCGGCTCGGCGACGCTCACCACCATCACGCCCAGCGCGTAGCACCAGACGTTGGCCAGCGCATAGCCGATCCACGTGCCGCTGAAGGCACTGCCCAGTGCACCCGCGCTGCGCTTGCCGTGCCGCGCGTAGTCGGCCACCAGCGGCAGCCACGACACCGGCATGGCAATGACCAGGTCCAGCGCGCCGAACAGCCCCATGCTGCCGTCGCCGGGCCGCGCCCAGAAGGCGTCCAGCCCCTTGGCCTGAAGCCGGGTGGCGAACTGCCAGCTGAGCCACAGCAGCGACAGCACCACCAGCGGCAGGCCGAAGCGGCTCACGAAGCGGCGCACCAGCTTCACCATCGAGCCCGCGAGCAGCGCCAGCAGCACCGCACCCCACAGCAGCGTGGTCAGCGCGCCGCCCCATGCCGTGCCCAGCGAAGGGCCGAATGCCGCCTGGCCGATGGCCTGCGTGCCCTCGCGCATGATGACCAGCTCGAAGGTGGTCCAGCCCACCAGCTGCACGATGTTCAGCAGCACCGGCAGTCGCGCGAAGGCGCTGCCGTAGGTGGCGTGCATCAGGCCTGCGCTGGCCAGGCCGCTTTCGCAGCCCAGCCGCGCGGTCCAGGCCAGCAGGCCGGCGCCGAGGCAGGAGCCCAGCACGATCGCCAGGGCCGCGTCGCGCGTGCCCACGGCCGGCACCAGGTAGGCGCCGATCTGCATCACCAGCAGGCCCACGCCCAGGCTGAACCACAGCGAGGCGTGGTCGTGCCAGCCGAACACGCGTTGCGACGCGGGCAGTGGCGTGAGCGCCTCGTTGGCGGGGAAGGATCCGTTGTTGTCGTGTGCCATCCGTTTGCTCCAGTGCAAAAGGTTTGGCAGGTGGGCGAGGCTCCAGCGGCTCGGCCGTCGCGCGAGACAACGCGACAGGCCGCCGGACCAGCTTCCCTGCGCGAGGATTACCTCAGTCAGGTTCAAAGGGACTCTCTCAGTCAGCCCCGGAACGCGTTCCGGCTCGACACCCCTAGCAATGCACCGCGGCGAACTGCGGTGCGGGCCGGATTTTATCCCCTGCCGCAAAACGCGCCCTGCAATGCGTCGGCCCCCGCCGGATCGGGGCCAGAATGGCGCCCATCTTCGGTCGCGGCAGTCATCGGCTGCCTGCAGGAAGCGGACAAGAAACGGGGCGGGCACGCTGGTGCACGAGAGAGGAACTGCCATG
Organism: Variovorax sp. AC103; assembly: GCF_979254005.1. Lineage (NCBI taxonomy): Bacteria > Pseudomonadati > Pseudomonadota > Betaproteobacteria > Burkholderiales > Comamonadaceae > Variovorax > Variovorax sp. AC103. Next base: position 360,415 of record NZ_CEEDFC010000004.1, read on the forward strand.
GCTGACGATTTGAGTCATCCGGACGAAAGGGCGGCATCGCCGGCTTCTTCATCCCCACCTGCGCGCATGCGGCGCTTCAGGGTCGACGTCGGCACCATCATCTGCCTGGTCGCACTGGTGCAGTCGCTGCTGCTGGTGGCCTTCGGGTACTGGGGCGCGCAGCGGCTGGTGTCGCGCGTGGGCGAATCGGCGCACAAGGTCAACCACGACCGGGTCGAGGACAACGTGCTCGCCTTTCTGGCCAAGACCGAGGCGCTGGTGCGCGCCCTCGGCCACACGCCCGGCCTGCACCCCGCGGGCCAGGACGGTGAGCAGACGGCCGAGCTGCTCTGGGCGGCGTTGGAGCAGACGCCCGAGCTGGACAGCATCGGCGTGGTGAGCGACGACGGGCACCAGATGATGGCCGAGCGCTATCCCGTGTCCGCGGTGTGGCAGGTGCTGCGCGATGCCGCCTTCAGCACCGAGACCTGGGAGTTCAAGCCGACGCCCGACACCGTGGGCGACGGCGACCCGCGCGAGCGCTACGCCACCACCCGCATCGAGGCCTTCCGCAGCAACCACGACCCCGCGCGCAACGACTGGGTCGTGCAGGCGCTGGCGGTACGCCGCGCGCTGTGGACCGCGCCCTTCGTCGATGCCGAAAGCGGCGAACTCAACATGACCTACGCACTGCCCAGCCTGCGGCGCGACGACGAGGGCCGCGTGCAGGCGCTGGTGCTGGGCGCCGATGTGTCGCTGGGCCACCTGTCGCGCCTGGTGCGCGTGTTCGGCGGCACGGGCCACGGCGACAGCGCCCTGCTGAGCGCCGACGACCACGTGCTCGCACGCAGCGACCACCCCGACCCGGTTCGTCGCCTGGCGCAGCCCGACAGCGGCGTGCTGGGCGCGCTGCACGCGCACATCCTGGCCGACGGCACGGTGGGCGGCGCCGAGGACTCGGCCTTTTCGTTCGTGCACGACGGCGAGCGCTACATGGCGCAGACCTCGCGCATCGCGCCCACGGGCTGGCTGCTGGTGAGCTGGGAGCACGAGGACGTGCTGCTCGGCGGCCTGCAGCGCGCCTTGGCGCTGGCGCTGCTGCTGACGCTGAGCTTCCTGGCGGTGGCGCTGTTCATCGCGCTGCGGCTGTCCAAGCTCGTGACCCTGCCGATCGAGAACCTCGCGCGCGTGGCGCGCCGCATCGGGCGGCTGGAGCTGGACAACCTACCGCTCGCATCGAGCCGGGTGCTGGAGATCCAGCACCTGAACCAGGCGCTCGACGATTCCGCGCGCAGCCTCAAGGCCTTCAGCAAGTTCGTGCCGGTGGACCTCATCAAGCAGCTCATCGCCGAGGGCCATGCGCTTGCGCCCAGCGGCTCGCCGCGCCGCATCACCGCGATGTTCACCGACGTGGAGGGCTTCACCTCCATCTCGGAATCGCTGGACGCCGACGTGCTCGTGAAGCAGCTGACCGAGTACTTCAACCTGGCGGCGCGCATCTTCGCTCGGCACGGCGGCGTGGTCGACAAGTTCATGGGCGACGGCATCATGGTGCTGTGGGGCGCGCCCTCGGACCTGGAAGACGCGGAGTACAGCGCCTGCACGGCCGCGCTGGAACTGCATGCCGAGATGAACGCGTTGAATACCCGGTGGCGCGCCGAAGGCATGCGCGAGTTCCGCACCCGCATCGGCATTCACACCGGCATGGCGATCGCGGGCGTGCTGGGTTCCAGCGACCGGCTGTCGTACACGGCCGTGGGCGACGTGATCAACGTAGCCAGCCGCATCGAGGGCGCCAACAAGGACCTGGGCACGCGCACGCTCATTTCGCAGGCGACCTTCGAAGGGCTCGGCGGGCGGCTCGCGACCCGGCGCATCGACGAGCTGGCCGAACTGCGCGGCCGGCAGACGCGCATGGTGCTCTACGAACTGCTCGAGCTCAGCCCGCCCTGACCCTGCGCGCGAACGCCTCCAGCCCGTCGACGGTGATCTGGATGTGCCGCTCGAAGCTGCCGTCCAGCGGCACGGTGGTGCCGTTGTCCCAGCGCAGGATGAAGGCCTTGTTGGCCATCAGCGGCAGGTTGCGCGTGAGCACCGGATGGTCGAGCGGGCGAATGGTGTGCACGCGCTCGCGCAACTCTTCCGCCCAGGCCTGGGTGTTGTCGGCGGGCAGGGGCGAGAACTCCATCGTCAGGAAGCCCAGCATCGCCGCGATCACGCAGTTGTAGGCCTCCAGCAGCGGCTCCCCTTCGAAGCCGGCTTCGGTGAGCGCCGCGAGCACCCCTTCGACCAGCTCGATCGGCAGGCTGCCGTTCGACACCAGCTGCGCGCCCAGCAGCTGCGCCACGTTGGGGTGGCGGCGCACGGCGGCGCGGCTGCGGCGGAACAGTTCGGCGATCCATGCCTGCCAGGCCAGCTTGCCCGGCGGCGGCGCCACCTCCGCCATGACGGCGGCGGCCACCTCGGCCAGCAGCGCCTCGCGCGTGCTCACGTGCCAGTGCACCGTGGCCGGGTACACGCCCAGCCGGGCCGCCAGCTCGCGCATGCTGAAGGCGCCCAGGCCGAACTCGTCGATCTGCTCGAGCGCGGCTTCGGCGATGCGCTGCTTGGTCAGGGCCGCGCTGCCAGCGGGGCGACCGGCCGTCCTGGGCTCGGGTCCGGGCTCGGCTCTGGCCTTGGCAGGCGCTTTCTTCTTTGTCGGTGTCGGCATCCGCTGCATTGTGCGGCAGCTGAATTGGCTGTATAAATAATATTAATTGAGCATCGATCAATTAATTTGGTGATCGATGACCTGTAAACGCTTGCCCGGAGAGCATTTCCCATGACGCATGCCGCCATCGACCAGGCTGTCCACGAAGCCCACCAACGCTTCGCGGACCGCAACCCGGCCAGCCGCCGCCAGTTCGACGAACAGTCGCGCTACATGCCGGGTGCCAACAGCCGCTCGGTGCTGTTCTACGCCCCGTTCCCGCTGACCATCGCCAGGGGAGAGGGCGCCGCGCTGTGGGACGCCGACGGCCACCGCTATGCGGACTTCATCGCCGAGTACACGGCCGGCGTCTACGGCCACTCCGCACCCGAGATCCGCGACGCGGTCGTCGAGGCGATGAAGAGCGGCATCAACCTCACGGGCCACAACCTGCTCGAAGGCCGGCTGGCGCAGCTCATCTGCGAGCGCTTTCCGCAGATCGAGCAGTTGCGCTTCACCAACTCGGGCACCGAGGCGAACCTGATGGCGCTCACCGCGGCGCTGCATTTCACGGGCCGCCGCAAGATCGTGGTGTTCTCGGGCGGCTACCACGGCGGCGTGCTGGGCTTCGGCGCCCAGCCGCTGCCGACGACGGTGCCGTTCGACTTTTTGGTGCTGCCCTACAACGACGCGCAGGCGGCGCGCGAGCAGATCGACAAACACGGCGCCGACGTGGCGGCGGTGCTGGTCGAGCCGATGCAGGGCGCGAGCGGCTGCATTCCGGGGCGGCTCGACTTCCTGCAGGCCTTGCGCGAATCGGCCACGCGCGTGGGCGCCTTGCTGATATTCGACGAGGTGATGACTTCGCGGCTCGCGCCGCACGGGCTGGCCAACCAGCTGGGCATTCGCGCGGACCTGACCACGCTGGGCAAGTACATCGGCGGCGGCATGTCCTTCGGCGCCTTCGGCGGGCGCGCCGACGTGATGGCGCTGTTCGACCCGCGCACCGGGCCGCTGTCGCACTCGGGCACCTTCAACAACAACGTGATGACGATGGCGGCGGGCTACGCGGGGCTCACACAGCTGTTCCCGCCCGAGGCGGCCGGCGCACTGGCCGCGCGCGGCGAGGCGATGCGCGCGCGGCTCAACGCGCTGTGCGAGAAGGAGGGCGTGGCGCTGCAGTTCACCGGCCTGGGCTCGCTGATGAATGCGCATTTCGTGAGTGGCGAGGTGGTTCGCTCCGACGACCTGGCCAGCGTCGACGGGCGGCTGCGCCAGCTGCTGTTCTTCCACCTGCTGGCGCAAGGCATCTATGCCTCGCCGCGCGGTTTCGTCGTGCTGTCCTTGCCGGTGGTGGATGCGGACATCGACCGCTTCGTCGCCGCCATCGGCAGCTTCATCGGCGAATACGGGGCGCTGCTGCCCCGCGCCTGATCAGGCTCGGTTGCGCTGGGTCACGCCCAGCAGCTCGTGCAGCCGCGTGCTGGTGGTCGTGTACTGCAGCGGAACGGCCTTGCCCGGGAACACGATGGCGGTGGCACCCCAGGCCGCCAGCGTGGCCTCGTGGAAGCCGCAGACGATGAGTTTCTTCTTGCCGGGGTAGGTGTTGATGTCGCCCACCGCGAACACGCCGCGCTCGCGCGTTTCGTATTTTTCGGTGTCGACGGGCACCTGCTTGCGCTCCAGTTCCAAGCCCCAGTCGGCGATGGGGCCGAGCCGGGGCGAAATGCCGAGGCAGGCGACCAGCGCATCGAGCGGGAGGTCGAGGGTCGTTGCATCGGGCGTGGTGATCTGCAGTTGCTTGCCGTCGAAGGCGGTCGGCTGGCCGACGCGGAAGGCCAATTGGCCCGCGGCCACGAGGGCGCGCATCGCGGCGATGTTCGCCTCGTCGGCCTGGAAGCCGTCGCGCCGGTGGACCAGCGTGACCTGACTGGCGATGGACGTGAGCGCAATGGCCGTTTCAAGAGCGATGTCGTCACCACCGTTCACCACCACCGTCTGCCCCGCGAAGCGATCCAGCGATTCGGGGTGATAGAAAAGCGTGGAACCTTCGAACTGCGCGATGCCCTCGATGGTGATGCGCTTGGGCACGAAGGCGCCCACGCCGGCCGCGATGAACACCGTCTTCGCCAGGAAGGCCTTGCCGGCCGAGGTCGTCAGCAGCAGGCGCTCGTCGGCTTGCCGCGCCAGCGTGGCGACCTGCTCGCCGAAGTGAAACTGCGGCTTGAACGGCGCCACCTGTTCCAGCAGTGACTGCGCGAGGTCGCGCCCGCTGGTCACGGGGGTGCCGGGAATGTCGTAGATCGGCTTGTCGCCATACAGCGCCACGCACTGGCCGCCGGCGGCGGGCAGTGCATCGACGATGTGGCAGGAAATTTCAAGCAGGCCCAGTTGAAAGGCCTGGAACAGCCCGACAGGGCCGGCACCGACGATCAGGGCGTCGGTTTCGATGGCCACGGCAGGAGCGGTGGGCTGGTTCAGCGCACCAGCTCCCCGGCTTTGTCGGTCTTGTCTTTCCACTCTTCGGCGTCAGGCAGCGCGGGCTTGCGCTTGGTGATGCTCTTCCAGCCGTCGGCGACGGCCAGCTCGGCGTTGATCTTGATGAAGGCGATCTGGTTGGCCGGCAGGTCTTCTTCGGCGTAGATCGCGTTGACCGGGCATTCGGGAATGCAGACGGCGCAGTCGATGCATTCGTCCGGGTCGATCACCAGCATGTTGGGACCTTCGCGGAAGCAGTCGACGGGGCAAACGTCCACGCAGTCGGTGTATTTGCAGCGGATGCAGGCTTCGGAGACGACGTGGGTCATTTGTTTTTTGACGTCAATGTGATCGGGGAAAACCCCAGATTTTAGGCCTTTGCGGCGGCGGGTTGCACAAGCACGGCAGCGGCGGTCTTGTGGGAGGCGGTATCGACCAGCACCAGCGAGCCGAGCGCGCGCGATTGCGCGAAGGGAAGCACCGCCAGCGGCTGCTGCAGCGCCAGCACCACGTCGCCGATGGCATTGGCTTCCAGCTGCGTCGCGGGCTCCGATTCGAGGGTGGTGATGTTCACCCGGTCGACGATGCGCGCCACCTTGGCCTTGACCCAGCGGTGGCCCTGCAGCGCCCAGTACACGCGGCCCGCGACCAGCGGCTCGTCGTCCAGCCAGGCCACGGTGGCGGTGATCTCGCGCACCGGCTCGAAAGCCTCGGGCGCCAGCAGCCAGTCGCCGCGCGACACATCGACCTCGCGGTCGAGCACGATGCCCGCGCTGTGGCCCGCATGCACCGCCTGCGGATGGCGCGTGTGGTTGAGCACCTGGGCGACGGTGGCGGTCTGGTTGCTCGGCAGCACCGTCACGCGCTGGCCGGGTTCCACATGGCCCGAGGCCACGCGGCCCCAGAACACGCGGCGGCCCTGCGAGGTGTCGGCCGACGAGGAGAACTTCTCGACCCACTGCACCGGAAAGGCGAAGGGCACGGCCTCGTCCTGCACCGTGACCGGCAGGTCTTCGAGCAGTTCGAGCAGGCTCGGGCCTTCGTAGCCGACCCAGTCGGCGTGGCGCGTGGCCACGTTCCAGCCCTTGAGCGCCGAGATCGGCACGATCGCCGCCACCCGCACGCCGGCCGCTTCGGCAAAGGCGTTCAGCGCGGTCGAGATGCGTTCGAAGGCCAGGCCGGCATCGGCGATGGCGTCGAGCTTGTTCACCGCGAACACGATCGACTGCACGCGCAGCAGGTTGCACAGCAGCGTGTGGCGGCGCGTCTGCGGCAGCAGCTCGCGCGAGACCACGGTGCCGTCTTCCACTTCGGCGGCCCAGCCCAGCTTGGTCGCGTCGACCAGCACCACTGCGGCGTCGGCGGCCGAGGCGGCCGTGACCATGTTGCGCGTGTACTGCTCGTGGCCCGGCGCGTCGCCAATGATGAACTTGCGCCTGGCTGTCGAGAAGTAGCGGTAGGCCACGTCGATGGTGATGCCTTGCTCGCGCTCGGCCGAGAGGCCGTCCGTCAGCAGGGCCAGGTCGGTTTCGCCGCCGCGCTGCACGCCGGCCAGCTGGTCTTGCAGCACGGTCTTGCTGTCCACCAGCAGGCGGCCGATGAGCGTGCTCTTGCCGTCGTCGACAGAGCCGCAGGTGATGAAGCGCAGGGCGGTGCCGGTGTCGCCGTGAATGCCGGCCGTGACAGGGGTTGCAGTGGTCGCGCTCATCAGAAGTAACCGTCTTTCTTTCGTTTTTCCATCGAAGCTTCGGACGTCATGTCGTCCATGCGCGTGGCGCCGCGCTCGCTGACGTCGACCGACAGCGTCTCCAGCACCACGTCGGCGGCGTCGGCCGCCAGGCTTTCCACCGGGCAGGTGGTGGTGATGTCGCCCACGGTGCGAAAGCGCACGTCGCGCACCTGCACCGTTTCGCCGTCGCGCGGCGGGGTCAGTTCGGTCACCGGCACCAGCAGGCCGCGGCGCTCGACCACTTCGCGCTTGTGCGTGTAGTAGATCGACGGCAGGCCGACGTGCTCGCGCTCGATGTACTGCCACACGTCCAGCTCGGTCCAGTTGGAGATGGGGAACACGCGGAAGTGCTCGCCCGGGGCCAGGCGCGTGTTGAACAGCGTCCACAGCTCGGGGCGCTGGTCCTTGGGCTGCCATTGGCCGAAGCTGTCCCGGTGCGAAAAGATGCGCTCCTTGGCGCGCGCCTTTTCCTCGTCGCGGCGGGCGCCGCCGATGAGCGCGTCGAAGCGGAATTCTTCGATCGCCTCGAGCAGCGTCACCGACTGGTGCGCATTGCGCGACTCGTCCGGGTGGGCCAGGCGCACGGTGCCGCGTTTCATCGAGTCTTCCACGTTGCGCACGATGAGTTCGGCGCCCAGCTCCTTCGCGCGCTGGTCGCGGTAGGCCGTGACTTCGGGGAAGTTGTGGCCCGTGTCGATCATCAGCAGCGGGTAGGGAATGCGGCCCGCGCCGAACGCCTTTTCCGCGCACTTCAGCAGCACCAGCGAGTCCTTGCCGCCCGAGAACAGCAGGGTGGGGCGCTCGAAGGCGGCCGCCACCTCGCGCAGGATGAAGATGGTTTCTTCCTCCAGCGCATCGAGGTGCGTGTTGGACAGGTGCGCCGGCGACAGCAGCAGTTCGGTTTCGGTACGGGCGTTCATCGGATGGGGTGCTTGCTGAATGCTGGGAATCGGTGAGCCGTTGGCGCTCAGTGCGCGAGATGCAATCCGCACTCGCGGTTGTCTTCGCCCTTGGTCGGGTCCACGTAGTCGAAGTTGTTGGGCAGGCCGTGTTTCACGCAGTACTCGTGAAGATCCTTGGACGACCAGTGCAGCAGCGGAGCCACCTTGATGAGGCCGTCGGGGTTGACGCTGACCGGGTCCATCTGCGCGCGCACGGCGGTATCGGTGGCCCGCAGCGCGGTGAACCAGACCTTGGGTGCCGTCTCGCGCAGCGCGCGGGCAAAGGGCTCCAGCTTCACCTCTTCGGTGAACGCGGCGTGGCGCGGATCGTCGAGCGCGGGCGTCTGGCCCTCCACCGCTTCGCGGTGCGCACGCGAGCGGCGCGGCAGGTAGATGTGCAGGTCCAGGCCCAGCTGCCGGGTCACCTCGTCGGCAAAGCGGTAGGTGGCCTCGGTGTTGTAGCCGTTGTCCATCCAGACCACGGGAACATCGCGCTTGGCCCGCGTGACCATGTGCAGGATCACGGCCTCGAAAGGCCGGAAGTTGGTGGTGACTATTGCGGGCTGGCCCAGGCCGATGGCCCAGTCCACCAGGCCCTCGGCGTTGCGGCCGAGTTCGGTGTTGATGCGTGCGAGGTCGATGCTCATGGCGAAGGTCTGGTTGCGCTCTCAGTTGCCGGCCGCGAAGTGCGGCGCGGTCTTCACCGCGTCGCCCTGGTAGAAGGCAGAGAAGCGGTCGAACTGGCGCTGCGCGTCGGAGGCGTCCACGCCTTCTTTCAGCACGGCGCTGGAAAAGCCGGTGCGTTCCATCTGCACCAGCTGGTCGATCAGCACGTCGCCCGTGGCGCGGATGTCGCCGGTGAAGCCCAGGCGGCGGCGCAGCAGGAAGGCCTGGCTGTAGGCGCGCCCGTCGGTGAACTTGGGAAAGTTCAGGTCGATGCGCTCGATGTCCGACAGGCAGGCCTCGATCGCGAACGGGTCGGCGTCGTTGGCGAGCTGCAGCACCTTGGGGTCGCCGTCGTCGATGTGGTCTTCGGCAGCCAGGATGTTGAGAGTCTTCTTCATGCTGCTTCCTCCACCTTGAAACGCGCACCGTTGGCCGCGGCCTTGAACGGGTCTGGCCCCACGCGCCGCAATGTGTCGATGAAGGTCTCACCCGACACACGGGTGTCGCGGTAGGTGGTGAGCACGGCCTCGATCACGCCCGGCACTTCGGCCGCCGAGAACGAGGGGCCCACGGCCTTGCCGGCCACCGGCGCGCCGCTGAGCGCGGAACCATCGGAGCCGCCCAGCGACACCTGGTACCACTCCTTGCCGTCCTTGTCCACGCCCAGGATGCCGATGTGGCCGCTGTGGTGGTGGCCGCACGAATTGATGCAGCCGCTGATGTGCAGGTCGATCTCGCCCAGGTCGTCGAGCTCGTCCAGGTCCTGGTAGCGCTCGGTGATCGCCTCGGCGATGGGAATCGAGCGCGCATTGGCCAGCGAGCAGAAGTCGCCGCCGGGGCAGGCGATCATGTCCGTCAGCAGGTGCACGTTGGCGCTGGCCAGGCCGGCGGCGCGGGCGGCGAGCCACAGCGCATGCAGGTCTTCGGCATGCACCCAGGGCAGCACCACGTTCTGGTCGTGCGTCACGCGGGCTTCGCCTGCGGAGAAGCGGTCGGCCAGTTGCGCGAGCGTGTCGAGCTGGTCGGCATCCGCATCGCCGGGCGCCTGCTTCAGGCGCTTGAACGACAGCGTGACGGCGCGCAGCGCGGGGTTCTTGTGCGGCGCCACGTTGCGGGCGAGCCAGCGGGCGAACTGCACGTCGTCGGCGGCGTGGGCGCGCAGTTCGGCGTCGGTCTTCTCGGCGCTCTGCAGCACGCGGGTGGCCAGCGTCGGCGGCACGAAGGAGGCGGCCACGCGGTCGTACTCTGCCTGCGTGATGGTGTGCGGTGCGCCGTCGACCTCCAGGATCTGCTTGTACTCGGCGTCCACGTCATCGATGTAGCGCTGGCCTTCGGCCTTCACCAGGATCTTGATGCGCGCCTTGTAGATGTTGTCGCGGCGGCCGTAGCGGTTGTAGACCCGGATCACCGCTTCGAGGTAATTCATGATCTGCTGCCACGGCAGGAACTCGCGCAGCACGGTGCCGATGATGGGGGTGCGGCCCATGCCACCGCCCACCTGCACGCGAAAACCGAGTTCGCCGGCCTCGTTCTTCACCACATGCAGGCCCACGTCGTGCCAGCCGGTGGCCGCGCGGTCTTCGGTGGCGCCGGTGATGGCGATCTTGAACTTGCGCGGCAGGAAGGCGAATTCAGGGTGCAGCGTGCTCCACTGGCGCATGATTTCCGCGAACGGCCGCGGATCGGCGATTTCGTCGACCGCAATGCCGGCGCGCTCGTCGCTCGTGATGTTGCGGATGCAATTGCCGCTGGTCTGGATGCCGTGCATGTCCACCGAGGCCAGCAGGTCCATCACGTCGGCCGACTTGGCCAGCGGAATCCAGTTGTACTGGACGTTCTGGCGCGTCGAGAAGTGGGCGTAGTGGGTCGGCAGCTTGTGGCTGCCCATGCCGCCCTGGATTTCCAGCGCCTTGCGGTAGACCTCGGCTTCGGGCTCGTCGTATTCGCGGGCGATGCGCGCCAGCACACGAATCTGGCGGCTCGACAGTTCGCCGTAGGGCACGGCCACGCGCAGCATGGGCGCGTAGCGCTGCACATACCAGCCGTTCTGCAGCCGCAGCGGGCGGAACTCGTCCTCGGGCAGCTTGCCCTTTTGCCAGCGCTCGAGCTGGTCTCTGAATTGGGCGGCTCGTTGATGAACGAACTGGCGATCGAATTCTGTGTATTGGTACATCGTGCGTGCGTGTGTCTTGAGGAAGTGCGGTGCCGAACGTGAAACGGGGCGCCCCAGCAAGAAGCCGAGATTCTGAAAGGGGGCCTTATGGAAACAAACTATTTTTTGGTTCGCGCCTTATGCGGATAAGCTTATTCACCAGTATCCATGCGGGTTGCGGGACGGTTGGATGCTTATTCCGGATAAGCCGGGCGGGCCAGAAACGTGTCGCCGGCCCGGGGAATTCTAGGAACAGAACGGGTTCCTCGCAGGCGCCGGCGCCTGTTTGCCGCCGGGCCCTCAAGTTTTCGGCCGAACTGCCGATATCCAGCCAAGGAGAGCGGCCGCCTTGGCCGCTTCCTTCAGATTCGATGCGCGCCGAGCGTGCCTCGGCGGCCGTCTTTCCATTTCCCTTGAGTCCCGGAGTCCGATCATGTTCTTGAGCAACGTCTCAATTGGCAAGCGCCTTGCCATCGTGCTGGGCGCCATCCTGGCGCTTTTCCTGGCCACCAGCGTGGCCGCGGTGCTGAAGCTGCAGCAACTGAGCCAGGAGATCGACACGATGATCCAGGACAACGTGAAGACCGAGCGCGCCGGCTCCGACTGGCTTCGCCACACCACCTCGGGCGTGCAGCGCGCCGCGGCCATCGCCAAGAGCAGCGATTCGAGCCTGATCGACTACTTCGCGCCGGCCACGGCCAAGTCCATCAAGGACACCAACGAGCTGCAGAAATTCATCGAGGGCAAGCTGGTCAAGCCCGAAGAGAAGGCCTTGCTGGAAAAGGTGGGCAGCCTGCGCAAGGCCTACCTCGCCTCGCGTGAAGAAGTCAGCAAGCTCAAGCTGACGGGCGACCTGGCCGGCGCCAACCGCGCCTTCGACAACCAGTTCCAGCCCACGTCGGTCAGCTACATCGCCGGCGTGCAGCAGGTGGTGGACATGCAGCGCGAGCAGCTCGACGCGGCCGCCGCGCGCGCCAACGACCTGCGCGCGCAGACCAGCACGCTGCTGATCGTGTGCTCCGCCGTCAGCCTCGTGGCCGGTGCGCTGCTGGCCTGGATGCTGGCACGCAGCATCGTGCTTCCGCTGCGCAGCGCCGAGACCATCGCCCAGTCGATCGCCGACATGGACCTGACCGGCGCCGCGCAATCCCGCTACGCCAAGGACGAAACCGGTCACCTGCTGCGCGCGCTCGACCTGATGCGCAGCGCCCTGCAGGGCTCGCTCTCGCAGGTGCACGGCGTGGTGATGAACGTGACCACCGCCAGCACGCAGATCGCCACCGGCAACCAGGACCTGTCCTCGCGCACCGAAGAGCAGGCGAGCTCGCTGGAGCAGACGGCCGCCTCCATCGAGGAGCTGACCTCCACCGTCAAGCAGAACGCCGACAACGCGCGCCAGGCCAACCAGCTGGCCACCTCGGCCTCGGAAGTGGCCGTGCGCGGCGGCAGCGTCGTGTTCCAGGTGGTGGAGACGATGGGCTCGATCAATGCGTCGTCCAAGAAGATCGTGGACATCATCAGCGTGATCGACGGCATTGCCTTCCAGACCAACATCCTGGCGCTGAACGCCGCGGTGGAAGCGGCCCGCGCGGGCGACCAGGGGCGCGGCTTCGCCGTGGTGGCTTCCGAAGTGCGCAGCCTGGCGCAGCGCTCGGCCGCGGCCGCCAAGGAGATCAAGACGCTGATCGGCGACTCGGTGGAAAAGGTCGAGGAGGGCAGCCGCCAGGTGGCCGACGCCGGGCGCACCATGGAGGAGATCGTGGGCAGCGTGAAGCGGGTGACCGACATCATGGGCGAGATCAGCGCCGCCAGCCAGGAGCAGACCTCGGGCATCGAGCAGATCAACCAGGCCATCACGCAGATGGACCAGGCCACGCAGCAGAACGCCGCGCTGGTGGAAGAAGCCTCGGCCGCCGCCCAGTCGCTGCAGGAGCAGGCGGGCAGCCTGTCGCAGATCGTGGGTCAGTTCAAGCTGGAGCAGGGGCAGGGCGCTCCCGCCCTGGGCCATGCCCCGCGCGCCTTCGCGTCGGACGCGCCGCGCGGCATCGGCATGCGCGAAGTCGCGTTCCAGTAAGGAAAGGGCGAAGTGCCCGGGTGCTGCCTCAGCGCAGCATCGACGACATCGCCGAGCAGCAGTTCAGCATGCGCACCGCCGCCTCCACCGTCTCGGTGGTGAAGCGCAGCGTGACGCCGTCCACGCGCTCGAACGCCGGCCACTGGCAGAACAGGTCGGCCAGCGCGGTCGACTGGGCGCGCAGCGTCACGGTCTGCGGGCCCGCCAGGACCAGCGGCTTGGCGTTGGCATGCGCAGCCAGAGCTTCTTCCACGCCGGCACGGATGGCACGGCGCGACTGCTCGGGCGACAGCGAGACGCCGCTGCCGAAGCCCGTGGCCTTCTTGGTTTCCACGAAGGTCGCGTGCGGAAAGAGCGGCCGGTTCTCGGCGATGAACACGTCGTCGCCGCTGCCCATCACCACGGGCACGCCGTACTCGCCGGCCAGCGCGCCGTAGAGCCCGGCCTCGCCCAGCTCCTGCCCGTTCAGCGCGATGCCCGCAAAGGCAAAGCTGTTGATGGTGTGCGCCAAAATGCCGCGGCCCTGCGCCCGCGAGTGGTAGCCCACCATGCAGACCGCGTCCACGCCTTCTTCCACGCCGGCCACCATGCTCAGGTAGCGCGGCTTGCCCTGCACCACGCGGGCGCGTGGGTCGAGCACGTCGGGCGGCATGTTGCGAAAGCCCCCGTGCGAGTCGTTCACCAGCACCTCGGTGGCGCCCGCGTCGAAGGCGCCGGCAATTGCCGCGTTGGCTTCCTGCGTCATCAGCAGGCGCGCGCGCTCGAACTCGGGGTTGCCGGGGCGCACCTGCTCGGGGTGGTAGACGCCGGCGACGCCTTCGATGTCGGTGGAGATCAGGACTTTCATGGCGGTGCGGTCGGTGATGAGGTCAGCAAGAGAGTGAAGAGGGCGGCAGCAGCTCGGCCAGCGCGGCGCGGTGGTTGCCGTCGCGCCCCGTCACGGGCGTGGCGCGCCACAGCGCATGAAGAATCGCCTGCTCGGTGCTGTCGGCCGCGGCCTGGAACAGGCCGTCGAGCAGCGCGTCGTGCAGCATCGCCACGGCCGGCATCGGCCGTTCGACGCGGTCCGGCACGGTGTAGGCGGTGGAAAAGGCCAGCACGATGTCCCCGCTGCCATGGCCGAAGACCGAGCCCGTGCGGGCCAGGCCAGCCCCCGCGCGCAGCGCCAGGCGGCGCAGCTGGCGCGCGTCGAGCGGTGCGTCGGTGGCCACCACGATGATGATTGAGCCCTTCTCGGCTTCGTCCAACGGCGCTGGGCGGTGCGCTGCCTGCAGTGCGGCCAGCCGCTCGCCCACCGCGTGGCCGGCGAGCAGCAGTTGCGGCTGGCGCCCGTAGTTCGCCAGCACCAGCGTGCCGACCGTGTGGCAGCCGCGCGGAGAAGCCGGGGAACCGGGCCCGGTTATTCGCGACGACACGCGCCGCGACGCACTGCCGATGCCGCCCTTGAGCTGGAAGCTCGACATGCCGCGCCCCGCGCCGACCGAGCCTTGCGCAAAATCGGCGCTGGCGCCTTGCAGTGCCTGCAGGTAGTCCGCCTCTTTCACGGCCAGCCGCTGGATGTCGTTGAGATAGCCGTCGTTGCACTCGAACACCAGCGGGTTCACCGTGGGCAGCGCGCGGCCGGTCTCGGGGTTGTTCGCCACGCACTCGCGGATCTGCGCCGTGGCCACCGTGCCCACCGAGAAGGTGTTGGTCAGCGCGATGGGCGTTTCCAGCACGCCCAGTTCTTCGAGCTGCACCAGCCCCACGCTCTTGCCGAAGCCGTTGAGCACCACGGCCGCGGCCGGCACCTTGTCGCGGAACGGGTCGCCGGCGTGCGGCCGGATCACCGTCACGCCCGTCTGCACGCCGCCGTCGTTCAGCGTCTGGTGGCCGACCGTGACGCCCGCCACGTCGGTGATCGCGTTGCGTTCGCCCTGGAGCAGGTGGCCGATGAAGGGAAGGGTGGCGTGCTGCGCGCTGGAAGACATGGGAGCAGGGAACCGGGAATTTACTGGCGGTCGATCTTCGGATCGAGCGCGTCGCGCAGTGCGTCGCCCAGCAGGTTGAAGGCGAGCACGGTGAAGAAGATGGCCAGGCTGGGGAACAGCGCCACGTGCGGCGAGGTCACCATGTCGGCGCGGGCTTCGCTGAGCATCGCGCCCCACTCGGGCGTGGGCGCCTGCGCGCCCATGCCCAGGAACGACAGGCTGGCCGCCGTGATGATCGAGGTGCCCACGCGCATCGAGAAATACACCACGATCGACGAGATGGTGCCCGGCAGGATGTGCCGCACGATGATGGTCCAGTCGGACGCGCCGATGCTGCGCTCGGCCTCGATGTAGGTCTGCTGCTTGAGCACCAGCGTGTTGCCGCGCACCAGCCGCGCGAAGGCCGGCACGCTGAACACCGACACCGCCACCACCACGTTGGTCATGCTGCTGCCCAGGATGGCCACCACGCCCAGCGCCAGCAAAATGCCGGGGAAGGCGAACAGCACGTCCGACACGCGCATCACGATGCGGTCCCACCAGCCTTCGTAGTAGCCCGCCAGCAGGCCGAAGGCCGTGCCGATGAAGCCGCCCACCAGCACCGACACAAAGCCCGCCATCAGCGAGATGCGCGCACCCGCCAGGATGCGGCTGAAGATGTCGCGGCCCAGCGGGTCCACGCCCATCCAGTGCGTGGCCGAGGGGCCGCTGTTGAGCATGTCGTAGTCGAAGAAGTTCTCCGGATCGAAGGGCACGATCCACGGCGAGAACACCGCGATGAACACCAGCAGCGCCACGAACAGCGCGGCCACGATGCCCACGGGCTGCTTCTTGAAGCGGCGCCAGCACTCGCCCCAGGGCGTACGCACCTTGCCGACGGTTTGAAGGGTGGCGACCGGGGAGGTCGGAAGAATGATGTCGGCAGGCGCGCCGGAAGCTTGCGTCATGTCGGCGTGCTCACTTGTAGCGGATGGTGGGGTTGATGTAGCCGTAGAGCACATCGACCACCAGGTTGATCAGGATGAACTCGAGCGAGAACAGCAGCACCAGCGTCTGGATGACGGGGTAGTCGCGCATCTGCACCGCGTCCACCAGCAGGCGGCCCAGGCCGGGCCAGTTGAACACCGCCTCCACCAGGATGGAGCCGCCCAGCAGAAAGCCGAACTGCAGGCCCATCATCGTCACCACCGGAATCAGCGCGTTGCGCAGCGTGTGCTTGAAGATCACGCCGGACTCGTGCACGCCCTTGGCGCGCGCGGTGCGCACGAAGTCTTCCTGGATCACCTCGACGAACGAGGCCCGCGTGAAGCGCGCCATCACGGCCGCCACGGCCGCGCCCAGGGTGACCGAGGGCAGGATGTAGTGTTTCCAGGTGCTGGCGCCCACCGTGGGCAGCCAGCCGAGTTGCACCGAGAAGATCTGCATCAGCAGCATGCCGAGTGCAAATGCGGGAAAGGAGATGCCCGAGACCGCGAGCGTCATGCCCAGCCGGTCGGGCCATTTGTTGCGGTACACGGCAGAAACAATGCCGATGCCCATGCCGAAGATCACCGCCCACACCATGCTGGTGATGGTGAGCATCACCGTGGGGAAGAAGCGCTCGCCGATTTCCGCGGACACCGGCCGCCGCGTGCGGATCGAGGTGCCGAAGTCGCCCTGCACCATGTGGGTGAAGAAGCTCACGAACTGCTGGGGCAGCGGCTTGTCGAGGCCCAGCTCCTGGCGAACCATGGCCACGGTCTGCTCGTCGGCGTCCTGGCCGGCGGCAAGGCGCGCCGGGTCGCCGGGAAGCATGTGGACGAACAGGAACACCAGCACCGCCACGATGAGCAGTGTGGGGATCAGGCCCAACAGTCGTTTGAGAAAGTAATTCAGCATGGGGTGCGGTTGTCGCGTACGGGCGGGGGCGACATGCCTCCGCCCGTCGGACAGTCAGTCATTCAGGAAAACGAAAGGCCGGCTGTCGGTCAGTTCGACACCGCGATGGCGTCGATGTTGATGTTGCCGTCGGGCATCACGAACACGCCCGACAGGCGCTTGGAGTTCGCCGACAGGTTCTGCTCCGTCACCATCGGCACGCGCGGCAGGTCCTTGCGGATCTGTTCTTGCGCGGTCTTGTACAGCGCGACCTTCTCGGCTTCGTCGACCGTCACGAGTGCCTTGGCCAGTGCGTTGTCGACCACGTCGCTCTTGTAGAACGACATGTTGTTCAGCTTGGGCGCCCAGGCTTCCGAGGCGAACAGCGGGCGCAGGCCCCAGTCGGCTTCACCGGTCGACGACGACCAGCCCGTGTAGTACATGCGGACCTTGGCGGTCTTCGGATCGGGCCATGCATCGACCTGCTCGGTGCGCTGGCCCACTTCGAGGGCCTGCACCTGCAGCTTGATGCCCACTTGCGCGAGCTGCTGCTGCACGAACTGAATGGTCTTCTGGCTGGTCGTGTTGTTGTAGGCGCTCCACAGCACCGACTCGAAGCCGTTCGGGTAGCCGGCTTCCGTCAGCAGTTCCTTGGCCTTCTTCACGTCGTAGGGAATGGGGGCCATCTTCTCGGCGTACTTCACGCCCTGGGGCAGCACGCCCTGCGCCGGGAAGGCATAGCCGCCGAACGCGACCTTGGCCAGCGCTTCCTTGTTGATGGCGTAGCCGATGGCCTCGCGCACCTTCGGGTTGTCGTAGGGCTTCACGAGCATGTTGAATGCCAGGAAGCGCGTGATGATCGACGGCGTGGCCACCACTTCGAGCTTGTCGCTCTTCTTCAGCAGGTCGGCCTGCTCGTAGGGAATGGGGAACGCGAAGTCGGCTTCGCCGGTCTGCAGCATGGCCGCGCGCGTGTTGTTCTCGAGCACCGGCTTCCACGACACCGTGTCGACCTTGGGGAAGCCCTTCTTCCAGTAGCCGTCGAACTTCTTGGCCTTGACCGCTTCGGTCTGCTTCCATTCGACGAATTCGAAGGGGCCCGTGCCCACGGGGTGGAACGCGATGTCCTTGTTGCCCCACTTCTTCAGCGCGGTGGGCGAGATCATGGCGGCCGAGGCGTGGGCCAGCGAGTTGATGAAGGGGCCGAAGGGCTCCTTCAGCGTGATGCGCACGGTGGTGGCGTTCACCGCCTCGACCTTGCTTACGCGGTTGAACTGGTTGTAGCGCAGCAGCTTGTTGTCCTGGTTCAGCACGCGCTCGAGCACGAACTTCACCGCTTCGGCGTTGAAGTCGGTGCCGTCGTGGAACTTCACGCCGCTGCGCAGCTTGATGGTGTAGACCAGGCCGTCCTTCGACACGTCGTAGCTCTCGGCGAGCACGTTCTGCACCTTCAGGTCCTTGTCGAACTGGAACAGGCCTTCATAGAAGGTCTTGGTCACGGCCGTGGTGATGGTGGTGTTGGTGTTGTACGGGTCCAGCGTTTCCGGCTGGTAGCCGATCGACAGCACCACGTCCTTGGCGGCCAGTGCCGTGCCCGAAGCGGCCAACGCGGCCAGGCCCAGCAGTGCGGATGCCCATCGCAGGGAGGAAGAAGATTGCTTCATGGAAAGAACTCCAGTCGGTTCGAGTAAAAAAACAGGACGGGCCTGCGGGGGTAAAAAATCAGAAGGCCCCGCCAACGGCGTGGCGTGCAACGAAATGGCCGGGCGCCACCTGCACCAGCGGCGGCACGACGGGCTCGTCGCCCACCGCGCGAATCGGGCTGGGAATCTCGCCTTCGAGCAGCGCGCGCGGCTTGTGGCGGCGTGACGGGTCGGCCACCGGCACCGCGGCCATCAGCTTGCGCGTGTAGGCGTGCTGCGGGTCTTCGAACACCGCGCGGCGCGGGCCGATTTCCACGATCTGGCCCAGGTACATCACGGCCACGCGGTGGCTGATGCGCTCGACCACGGCCATGTCGTGCGAGATGAACAAGAAGGCCACGCCCAGCTCGCGCTGCAGGTCGAGCATCAGGTTGACGATCTGCGCCTGGATGGACACGTCCAGCGCCGACACCGATTCGTCGGCCACCACCACCTTGGGGTTGAGCGCCAGGGCGCGTGCAATGGCAATGCGCTGGCGCTGGCCGCCCGAGAACTCGTGCGGATAGCGCTGCGCCACCTCGGTCGGAAGGCCGACCTTGCGCAGCAGCCAGTCGACGCGCTGCTGCGCCTCGGCGCCCTTGGCGATGCCGTGGATCAGCAGCGGCTCCATGATCGAGAAGCCCACCGTCACGCGCGGATCGAGCGAGGCGAACGGGTCCTGGAAGATGAACTGGATGTTGCGGCGCAGCGCCTGCAGCTCGCGCGTGGGCAGCTCGCGGATGTTCTGGCCGCCGAACTCGATGGCGCCACTCTGGCTCTCGACCAGGCGCAGCAGCGAGCGGCCGGTGGTCGACTTGCCGCAGCCCGACTCGCCCACCAGCGCCAGCGTTTCGCCAGGGTAGAGGTCGAAGCTGATCTTCTCCACCGCATGCACGCGGCGCTTCACGCGCCCGAAGATGCCGCTGCGCACGTCGAAGCGCGTGACCAGGTCGCGCACGCGCAGGATCGGGCCCGCGCCTTCGCGCACCGTGTCCTGCGGCGTGGCGGCCTCGGCTGGCGTGGTGTCGGTTGAATCCTCGGTGCGCAGCAGCTCGAACTTGGCCGGCAGGTCGGTGCCCCGCATGGCGCCCAGCTTGGGCACCGCGGACAGCAGGGCGCGGGTGTAGGGGTGCTGGGGCGCGGCGAACACGGCGTCCGACGTGCCGGCTTCCACCTTGTCGCCGCGGTACATCACCAGCACGCGGTCGGCAATTTCGGCGACCACGCCCATGTCGTGCGTGATGAAGAGCACGCCCATGTGCATCTCCGTCTGCAGCTCGCGGATGAGCTGCAGGATCTGCGCCTGGATGGTCACGTCCAGCGCCGTGGTGGGCTCGTCGGCAATCAGCAGCTGCGGCTTGCACGACAGCGCCATGGCGATCATCACGCGCTGGCGCATGCCGCCCGACAGCTGGTGCGGAAAGCGGTCGAGCACGTTGCGCGCCTCGGGAATGCGCACCAGGTCCAGCATGCGCAGGGCTTCGGCGCGCGCGGCCGAGTTGCTCTTGCCCTGGTGGATGCGGATGGCCTCGGCAATCTGGTCGCCGGCGGTGAACACCGGGTTCAGCGAGGTCATCGGCTCCTGGAAGATCATGGCGATGTCCGCGCCGCGGATGCCGCGCATCGTCTGGTCGCGCGCCTGCGCCAGATCGAGCACTTCGCCGCTGCGGCGGCGAAACGCCATGCGGCCGTCGAGGATGCGGCCGCCGCCGTGCTCCACCAGCCGCATCAGCGCCAGCGAGGTGACCGACTTGCCCGAGCCCGATTCGCCCACCACCGCGAGCGTTTCGCCGTGGTCGATGTGGAAGGACAGCTTCTTCACGGCATCGACCGTGCGCTCGGAGGTCGAGAAGCGAACGGTGAGGTCGTCGACGGCGAGAACGCGGCCGTCCGGCAGGGCAAGGGAAGGGGTGGACATGGGAATGCGAGAGAAATGGAGAACGCGCGGCGTCAGGCTGTCAGGCAAAGATGGCCGTGTGCGGCGCTTCGGTGCCGCGCGCGTGGCCGCGGTACATGCCTTCGGTGTTGAAGGCCAGGCTCAGGTTGCCGTGGCGGTCCACGGCAATCAGCCCGCCGGTGCCGCCCAGGGCGGGCAGCGACTGCTGCACCACCGCGTGCGTGGCCGCCGCCAGCGTGGCGCCGCCGTAGGCCATGCGGGCGCAGATGTCGTAGGCGGCCGCCACGCGGATGAACATTTCGCCGCTGCCGGTGCACGACACGGCGGCGGTGCGGTCGTCGGCATAGGTGCCGGCGCCGATCAGCGGCGAATCGCCGATGCGCCCGACGCGCTTGTTGGTCATGCCGCCGGTGGACGTGGCGGCGGCCAGGTGGCCGTGCATGTCGAGCGCGACGGCGCCGACGGTGCCGAACTTCTTGTCTTCGTCGAGCGGCGTGGCCGGTGTCGCCGCCATCGACGCGCCTTCGTGGTCGGTCACCACGCGGCCCGTGTCGCGCACGCGAAAGAGTTGCTCGCGGCGCGCATCGGTGGAAAAGAACGAGGGCTCGACCATCTCCAGCCCGTGTTCGCGCGCGAAGGCCTCGGCGCCCGCGCCGGCCAGCAGCACGTGGGCGCCGTCTTCGAGCACGGCGCGCGCGGCGCGCACCGGACGACGGATGTGGCACACCCCGGCAATGGCGCCGGCGGCGAGCGTGGCGCCGTCCATCACGGCGGCGTCCAGCTCATGGGTTTCGTCGTGCGTGAACACCGCGCCGTGGCCGGCGTTGAAGAGCGGGCACTCTTCGAGCAACTCGACCGCGAGGCAGGTGGCGTCGAGCGCGGAGGCGCCTTTGAGCAGCGCCGCTTGCGCGGCGGCCACGATGTTCTTGAGCGCGTCGTGGTAGGCCTGGGCTTGCGCTGCGCTGGTCGTGGCGGCGCTGATGGTGCCGGCGCCGCCGTGGATGGCGATGACGGGCGTGGTGTTCTTCATCGGGTAGCTTTCTTTTTCTTCTTGCCGGCGCCGTTCAGGGCGGCGGGATTGGATGTACCGGCGGTGCGTGCGGCGATGCCGTCAATGCGTGGCAGGCCGTTTGCGCCGTGCAGCCACGGCCGCAGCACCTGCAGCGTGCGGCGTGCGGACTGCACCGGGTCGGACGCCTGCAACGCCACGGCGCTGGTCAGCGCCTCGACCAGCGCGAGCACGCTGGTCTCGCAATTGGGGCGGTAGTTGGTTTCTGTCTGGCAGTAAAGCGCGATGTCGGCGAGCGGCGCCATTGGGGAGGTCGGCCTGTCCGTGAGCGCGATCACGCCGCAGCCTTGCTCTCGCGCGATCTGCGCAAGCAGCACGGTGTCAGTGAGGTAGCGCGGAAAGGTCAGGCCGATGAACACGTCCTTCGGGCCGGCATGCATGAGCGAGCGGGCTGCATGCGTGACGCCACTCACGCCCGGCAGCAGGCGCACGTCGCTGCAGCTGCTGTCCAGCCCGTGCTGCAAGAGGCCCGCAAGCCAGCCGCTCGCGCCGAAGCCCGCGATGTAGACCGAGCGCGCCTTGCCGATGCGCTCCACTGCGGCCTCGCAGGCGGCGTAGTCGAGCGACTGGCGCGTGGCTTCGATGTTGCGTCGGCTCTCGTCCAGCGCAGTGGCGAACACCTCGGCCACCGTGGTCGGGTGCTCCAGGTTGCCGCGCAGGCGCTCCACCGGCGCGACCAGCGATTCGAAGCCGCGCACGAGCTCGGCGCGGAAGGTGGCATAGCCGTCGAAGTTCAGCGCGCGGGCGAACCGGTTGGCCGTGGCGACAGAGACGCCCGCCGCGGTCGCGAGCTCGTCGATCGGCAGCGTGGCGACCTGCAGCGGATGCTCCAGCACGTAGTCGGCCACCTGCCGGTGCGAACGCGTCAGCCGCGGCAACGCCTGCGCGATGCGCTGGGCCACGGTGGTGCCTGGGGTGTCGACGGTGGTGCTCATGAAGGGTGCGGAGTGCCCGAAAGTGTGCGTTTTGTGAAAACCAGTTTACAAATATAAGTCAGATAAGAAAATTTTCGGTCATTTTTGGTGGAGTTTGCAAGGAATGGGCCAGCGCGGTGGCGGTCTTGAAAGACGAGGAGGCGCGTCGTTTCCCTCGGAGGCGGGTGCGCCCAGGTGCTTCAACGAAAGACGTCTAGGGATTTCCCTGATGTTGCTGCTTCGTCAGAATCAGGGACACACGAGAGCGGCGTGCCGACAAGGACCATGCGGCAGTTGATGCCATCTCTCAGATCGTCTAGGAGGACCAGTTGCGTCACGACCAGTCTGCGTCGCAGGTGCGCACGGACCATGTGTGGACGAAGGTGCCGGGGCCTGTGGTTGCGGCGTCGACGGAGTCTGTGATCTGGCTGGGAACGCGGCTTTGAAAGCGCCGCGGCCGGATCGCCACTGAGCCTCTTCAAATCGGCCAGTCCGCTCTTGTCAGGCAGGTAGACTGCCGACCGCACGCCGAGGTTGGCGTGCACGAGATTGGCGTCTCGAAGCACCTCTGCGTTCCTTATGGAGGCCATTCATGGTCCGGTCTGCTTGCTCGTGCACGTCATCTTCTTCTTCTTCTTCTTCTTCTTCTTCTTCTTGCCCCGACACGAATCCCGAGTCGCTCGCCATTCAAGCTTGCGACGACACCGGTCACCTGCGTGAGGTGCTGTGCGCCTACACATGCCTCGAGAGGCTCATCGAGCCGCTCGAGCTGGATGACTCGGAGCTGCTGGCTCCAACGCGTACTGAACTGGGTGCGTTGATTCGCCTGGTCAACGAGGAAATGCAGCGCCGGATCGATTCGATAGACACCACGCTCCAATCCATGCGCTCGGCGCTGACTGAAGGCGCTGCTGTGCATAGCCCCTGAGCGCCGGCCTGGCTCGCGCCATCGCGATGCGTTCAAGACGCATCGCGAGCACAGGTGCCGGCCGGTGTGTCGCTTCGGTCATGCGGCGCTTTTGCCCGCGCGCGCACCGATCGACCAGCAAGCGGCGCTAAGGCGCACTTCGTCGCCGTGCACGAACGGATCGAACGCCGCGCGGACCGTGTCGATGACCTGCGCGCGCGTGCGTTCGTCCGCGTCCCGAAGCTTCATCCCGACCGGGCCGAGCCGGCTCAGGTAGCCCAGCAGGTCCTTCTCGGGCAGCGTGCAGGGCACGTCGATGGGCACGATGGCTATGTCGCACCAGCCGCTTTGCTGGAGGATGCCGTGCACATGCTGCCGCTCGGCAAACGCGAACTGCCCCGGCGCGCCGGGCTGGCGCGCGGGAAGGTCGAGCAGGGGCGCGGCGGCGCGCTCGGCGGTCGTCATGAACGGGTTTTCGGCGGCACTGCGCCAGGCGATGAACTTCATCGATGCGTGGTCGGTGGCGGCGCGCCGCAGGTTCGAGAACGCGCGCACCGGGTCGTCGAAGAACATCACGCCGAAGCGCGACACCAGCATGTCGAATGCGCCCGCCTCGAAGGTGTGGCTCTGCACGTCGGCGCAGACGAAGGTCGTTGGGGTGCCTTGCCGCTCGGCGCGCGCGCGGGCCGTGGCGATCATGGGTTGCGAGAGGTCGATGCCCGTGACGCGGCCCTCGGCGTCTAGCGAACGCGAGATGGCGAGCGTGGTGCCGCCCGTGCCGCAGCCGACGTCGAGCACGCGCTGCGCGCCGGTGTCCGCGACCGCTTCGACCAGCAGGTCTTCGAAGGGTTGGAAGAGGTGGTCGAGCGTCGCCTGCATGTCGACCCAGGTGTGTCCGGAGGGACCGTTCCAGAGTCTGGCCTGCTCGTGGCCGGATGGCTGCGGGGTGGTCATGTTCGTTTCCTTTTTTTTGGCTTGCCTTGCGAAGGCGGAAACCGCACTATGCAAACTCAAGTCGACTTGAGGTCAAGAGGGTGATGCACCTGGATATCAGCGAGGTGGCACAGCGCTCGGGCGTGCCGGCCTCCACACTGCGGTTCTACGACGAGAAGGGGCTGATCGTCTCGACCGGCCGGCGCGGGCTGCGACGCCTGTTCGACGCGGGCGTGCTGGAGCGGCTGGCGTTGATTGCGCTGGGCCGAACGGCGGGCTTCTCGCTGGAGGAGATCGCGCGCATGTTCGGCGCCGATGGCCAGCCGCGCATCGACCGGCTGATGCTCACGGCCAAGGCGGACGAACTCGACAGGACGATCCGCAACCTGAGCGTGATGCGCGACGGCCTGCGGCATGCCGCCGTGTGTTCAGCGCCGAGCCACATGGAATGCCCGAAGTTCAGGCGCATCCTGCGGGCGGCAGAGGCGGGCGCGAAAGTCGGTCAGCAGAAGAACAAGAAGGTGCCAAAGGCTCCGCGAGCAAGGAACGCCAAAACCTGAGCACGCACCCCGAACAAGATCGCTACCGAACCGCCGCCTTCTCCATGAACACGCTGAACGGATCCGGCCGGTACCCCCCGAACGGCCCGCGCCGTTCGTACCCGGATCGTGCATAGAAGGAAAGCGCCTCGGGCTGGCTGGGGCCCGTCTCCAGCATGAACGTCGTGCAGCCTTCAGCTGCGGCTTGCGCTTCAAGAAACTTCAGCAGCTTCGCGGCAACGCCTTGCCCCCGGTTCTCGGGCCGCACGAACATGCGCTTGAGTTCGCCGAACTCGGGGCCAACGACGATCGCGCCGCAGCCGATGGCCTTGCCTTCTTCATCGCGCGCGACAGCGAACAGCACGTTCGCGGCGGACAGCGCCGCGATGTCGATGCCGTAGTGGCTCTCCGGCGGGTACAGCGGCTTCTGGTACGCATCAAGGTCGTCGATGAGCTGGATGACGTCGGGCTGGTCGGGGCTTTCAAGAGAGATCTGCATCGCCCGATATTACTGAGCCGATGCAGCTGCACCGAAGTCGCTTGGTCGACGCAGTAGCACTTTGTGCTGCGCCCTTTTTTCATGCCTGCGCGATGCGGCTGCCGCGTGGGTCATCGGCCGGTTGACACCCTGCGCGTCTGCTGTGAGCATGCGCCTCGGTGCGCCTGGCACCGCATAACAAGAGGGACCGACATGAGATTGGAATGGGTTCGCCGCTCGCTCGCGGTGTTGGGTTGCTGTGTGGTGTGCGTGGGCCTGTCCGCATGTGGCGGCGGGGGTGGTGGAGGAGGCGGTGGGGGCGGCGCGGTGCTGCCGATACTGCCGCCGGCCGGCACCGCGCCGGCACAACCCGCGCCGGCGCCGGCGCCTTCGTCTGAAAGCCGCGTGGTGACCGACAGCCTGACGTCGAGCACCACGGGCGTGACCTATCCGATCAGCATCTACATTCCCGCGGGCTACGACGCGAACACCGATGCGTATCCCACCATCTATGCGCTCGACGGGGACGCCACCAACGGGCTCAACTCGACACGGTTCGTGAACCTGTCCAACGTGCTGGTCAAGCGCTCGGCAAAGGCCATCCTCATCGGCATCGGCAACACCGCGCGCCGCCAGGACGACTACAACTTTCCCGGCGCCGAGGCGTACCACACCTTCCTTGTGAAGCAGCTGATTCCGTACATCGACGCGAGGTACCGGGCCGATCCGAAGAAGCGCATGCTCACGGGCCTGTCGACCAGCGGCAACCTGGCGGCGTCGGCGCTCTTCCTGGAGGCACCCGACAACCTCGTCTTCAGCTACTTCATTTCCATCGAGGCCGCCTTCTGGCAGCAGCAGACCGAGCTCTATGCGCTGGAGCAGAAGATGTTCGATGCGCTGGCGGGCAGGCCGCTTCCGGTCACGCTGATCCTGGCGCACTGCGCCTCCGGCTGCAATCAACCGGTGGTCAGCCAGATGTACCAACGAATGGCCGCCCGCAGCTATGTGGGGCTGCAGCTCATCGAGACGTCGTTCAACTCCACCCATGTGGGATCGGACGTGCTGGCCTTCGACGACGCGATGGCACGCATCCTGAAGTAGCACCGCAGCGCGAGCACGCAAGCACGGGCCGCAAAGCCCGCGTGCGCGCAGGGTTCCATGCTTCGCCAAACAATGGCCTTCAACGGTGGGCCGGTCGGCCTGCCGGTTTCATGAATCCGCATGCGCGAAGGAGTACCACTTTGGAATACCGTCACCTGGGCAAATCGGGCCTCAAGGTCCCCGTGTTGAGTTTCGGCACGGGCACCTTCGGCGGCAAGGGCGAGTTCTTCAGCGCGTGGGGCAGCACCGACGTGGCCGAGGCGCGCAAGCTCATCGACATCTGCCTCGACGCGGGCGTGAACATGTTCGACAGCGCCGACATCTATTCGGCCGGCTCGGCCGAGTCCGTGCTCGGCGAGGCCATCAAGGGCCGGCCGCGCGACCAGCTGCTGATCTCCACCAAGGCCACCTTCCGCAGCGGCAAGGGCGCGAACGAAGTGGGCTCGTCGCGCCATCACCTCGTGCGTGCGGTCGACGGCGCGCTCAAGCGCCTGGGCACCGACTACATCGACCTGTTCCAGCTGCACGGCTTCGACGCCAGCACGCCGGTGGAAGAAACGCTCTCCACGCTCGACGACCTGGTGCGCGTGGGCAAGCTGCGCTACATCGGCGTGTCGAACTTCTCGGGCTGGCATTTGATGAAGTCGCTGGCCGTGTCCGAGCGCTACGGCTATTCGCGCTACGTGGCGAACCAGGCGTATTACTCGCTGGTGGGCCGCGACTACGAATGGGAGCTGATGCCGCTCGCGCAGGACCAGGGCGTGGGCGCCGTGGTGTGGAGCCCGCTGGGCTGGGGCCGCCTCACGGGCAAGATCCGCCGCGGCCAGCCGCTGCCCGCCAACAGCCGCCTGCACGTGACGGCCGACATGGGCCCGCCGGTCCCCGACGAGCTGCTGTACCGCGTGGTCGATGCACTGGAAAAGGTCGGCGCCGAAGTCGGCAAGACGGTGCCGCAGGTGGCGTTGAACTGGCTGCTGCAGCGCCCGACGGTGTCCAGCGTGGTGGTGGGCGCGCGCGACGAAGCCCAACTGCGGCAGAACCTGGGCGCGGTCGGCTGGAACCTCACGCCCGCGCAGGTCGCCGAGCTGGACGCGGCCAGCGCGACGCCGCGAACCTACCCTTACTGGCACCAGCAGGGCTTTCTGGAGCGCAACCCGAACCCGGTCTGAGCCTGTTCAGGCAGGCCTGGCCGGTGTCAGGCCCAGCACCCACTGCTTGAAGTGCTCCAGTGCCCCGGAGGCCGGCCGGCCTTCGGGGTACGCGAAGTAATAGCCCTGGCGCACGTCCAGGTGCCGGTCCACCGGAATCACGAGCTCGCCGGTGCGCAGTTCGTGCTCGACCAGGATGCGCGGCGCCAGCCCCACGCCCATGCCGGCCGCCGTGGCCGCCACCACCATGGTGAAGAGCTCGTAGCGCGGCCCGCGCGAGGCGTGCACGGTGTACTCCCATTCCTGCTGCGCGTACCAGTCGCGCCATGCGTGGGCGCGCGTGCTCAGGTGTACATGGCGGCAGCGCTCGAAGCCGGCCTCGTCCCACGGCCCGTGCGCGTCGCGAAACGCGGGGCTGCAGATGGGCACCATCTCGCCTTCGGAAAAGATCAGCCCGCCGCGCGTGTTCGGCCAGAACTGGTCGCCGAAGTAGATGGCCGCGTCGTACGCGTTCTCCTGGAACGAGAAGGGCTGCGAGCGCGCCGACAGGTTCACCGTGATGTTCGGGTGCAACCGGCTGAAGTCGGGCAGACGTGGAATGAGCCATTGCGTGGCGAAGGTCGGCACCACGGCCAGCTCCAGCACGAAACCCATCTCGTGGCCGGCGCTGATCTCCAGCGTGTCGCGGCGGATCTGGTCGAGGTGGTGGCGGATGCGCGCCGCATATTCGCGGCCCACGTCGGTGAGCGTCAGTCGCCGGCGCACGCGCGAGAACAGCGGCACGCCCAGGCGCTGTTCGAGCATGGCCACCTGGCGGCCGACGGCGCTTTGCGTGAGCGCCAGTTCGGTGGCCGCGCGGGTAAAGCTCCCCAGCCGCGCCGAGGCCTCGAAGGCCTGCAACGCGCCCAGGTTGGGAATGTCTTTTCTCATCGGCGCTATTCTGGGGGCGGGCAGCAACGAAAGGCATTCCATGCGTCGTGTGGTGATCATCGGGGGCGGGGCCATCGGCTCGGCCATCGCATATTTCCTGACCGCGGACCCGAAGGGCGAGGCCTTCGACGTCACGGTGGTGGAACGCGATTTCTCTTACACGCAGGCGTCCTCCGCGCTGTCGGCCAGCTCCATCCGGCAGCAGTTCTCCACGGCCATCAATATCGCGATGTCGCTGTACGGCATCGCGTTTTTCCGCTCGCTGGGCGAGACCTTGCGTGTGGGTGGCAACGTGCCCGACATCGGCCTGGTCGAGCCCGGCTACCTCTACTTGGCCTCGCCGGGCGGCGTCGAGGTGCTGCGCGAGAACCACGCGATGCAGAAGGCGCATGCGGTAGACGTGGCGCTGATGACGCCCGCTGAACTGAAGGCGCGATTTCCGTGGATGTCCACGCAGGGCGTGGCGCTGGCATCGCTCGGCCTGTCGGGCGAGGGCTGGTACGACGGCTACAGCCTGCTGCAGGCCTTTCGCAAGAAGGCCGCGTCGCAGGGCGTGCGCTATGTGCAGGCGCAAGCGACCGGGCTGCTGCGCAACGGTCGCAGCGTGACCGGCGTGCAGCTCGGCAACGGCGAGGCGCTGCAGGCCGACGTCGTCGTCAATGCCGCAGGTGCCTGGGCGGCAAAGGTCGCCGAATGGGCTGGCATCGACCTGCCGGTGCGTGGCCGTCGTCGCAGCGTGTTCAGCTTTTCATGCCCACACATCTTGCCCGGCTGCCCGCTGGTCATCGACACCTCGGGGATCTGGCTGCGCCCGGAAGGTCGCCAGTTCATCTGCGGCTTCGCGCCGCCCGAAGACCAGGACCCCGACGACATGCCTCTGGAAGTGGCGTACGACGCCTTCGACGACTTCATCTGGCCCGCGCTGGCGGAGCGCGTGCCGGCCTTCGAGGCCGTCCGCATGACGGGCGCATGGGCCGGCTACTACGAGATGAATGTGTTCGACCACAACGCCATCCTCGGGCTGCATCCGAGCTGCGACAACCTGTACTTCGCGAACGGCTTCTCGGGCCATGGGCTGCAGCAATGTCCGGCCGCGGGGCGAGGGGTGGCGGAGCTGATCTGCTTCGGTGCTTACCGCAGCCTCGATCTGTCCGCGCTGTCTTTCATGCGCGTCCTGCAGAACACGCCGCTGCTCGAAAAGAACGTGATCTAGCTGCTCCACTGCGCCTGCGACCGAGCTGCGTCGCACGAGCGGATGTCCTCTCCCGAAACCAAGGCCGGCGCCGCATGCACGCCGGTGGCGCTGCGCTGCCTGACGCAAGAAGACCAAGGGTTAACACCTAAAAAGGAGCACGCAAAAGGTCCTACATTCCCTAAAAATGTACTTTGATATCAAAGTACAAAATAGACGGAATGCCCTCGCTCATCGCGGGTGCGCCGCTCGAGCCAGTGCTTTCTTTCCTCAACTTCAAGGAGTGAACATGACCAAGGAAATCTTCGTAACGTTCGGGGTGGATGTGGACGCCGTCGGCGGCTGGCTCGGTTCGTACGGCGGTGAGGATTCGCCCGACGACATCTCGCGCGGCATGTTCGCCGGCGAGGTGGGCTCGCCGCGCCTCCTGAAGATGTTCAAGAAATACGGCCTGACCACCACCTGGTTCGTGCCCGGCCACTCGGCCGAGACCTTTCCGGACCAGATGAAGGCCGTGGTCGACGCGGGCCATGAACTGGGCATCCACGGCTACAGCCATGAGAACCCGATCGCGATGACGCCCGAGCAGGAAGAGGCCGTGCTCGACAAGAGCATCGACGTCATCACCCGGCTCGCGGGCAGGGCGCCGACCGGCTACGTCGCGCCGTGGTGGGAGTTCAGCCCCATCACCAACGAGCTGCTCATCAAGAAGGGCATCAAGTACGACCACAGCCTGATGCACAACGACTTCCATCCGTACTACGTGCGCGTGGGCGACAAGTGGACCCGCATCGACTACAGCAAGCACCCGGACACCTGGATGAAGCCGCTGGAGCGCGGCACCGAAACCTCGCTGGTCGAGATCCCGGCCAACTGGTACCTGGACGACCTGCCGCCGATGATGTTCATCAAGAAGTCGCCCAACAGCCACGGCTTCGTGAACCCGCGCGACATCGAGCAGATGTGGCGCGACCAGTTCGACTGGGTCTACCGCGAGCACGACTACGCGGTGTTCCCGATCACGATCCATCCCGATGTGTCCGGCAGGCCGCAGGTGCTGCTGATGCTCGAACGGCTGATCGAGCATTTCAAGGCCCACGACGGCGTGCGCTTCATGACCTGCGACCAGATCGCGGACGACTTCCTGCGCCGCAGTCCGCGCGGCTGAGTCAGCGGCATTGCATCGCACCCCCTACAGAAAGCGAACCACAGCCATGAACGCCTCTACGCCTCCTCATGCCGCAGCAGCCGCCGCCCAGGCCGCAGCCGCCACCGCCTGGACGCCGCCCGTCGTCACCAAGCAGCAGGTCAACTACGCCACCTGGGTGTGCTTCTTCGCCTGGGTCTTCGCCGTCTACGACTTCATTCTGTTCGGCACCTTGCTGCCGAGGCTCGGCGATCATTTCAAGTGGACCGCGGACCAGCAGACCAACCTCAACACCTGGGTCACGCTGGGCACGGTCATCGTCGCCTTCGGCATCGGCCCCATCGCCGACAGGCTGGGCCGGCGCAAGGGCATCATCATTGCCGTCGCCGGCGCGGCCCTGTGCTCAGGGCTGACGGCGTTTGCGGGCTGGGTGATCGGCGTGTCGGCCGGGGTGGGCTTCGTGCTGCTGATCCTGGTGCGCTCGCTGGCCGGCCTGGGCTACGCCGAGCAGAGCATCAACGCCACCTATCTCAGCGAACTGTTCTCCCTGGTGCACACCGACCCGGCCGCGACGAAGCGGCGCGGCTTCATCTACTCGCTGGTGCAGGGCGGGTGGCCTGTGGGCGCGGTGCTCACCGCCGTGCTGGTGGCGGCGCTGTACCCGCTGGGCGAGCGCTGGTTCGGCATGGGCGGCGGCTGGGCGCTGTCCTTCGTGTTCGCGATGTTTCCCGCCGTCGTGATCGCGATCCTCGGGCGCAAGCTGGTCGAGACGCCGCAGTTCCTGACCGGCAAGCGCATCGCTCAGTTGCAGCAGAGCGGACGCACGGGCGAGGCGCAACGGCTCGCGCAGGCGCAAGGCATCGACCTGGCTGCGCGGCACCACACCGGCATCTCCGCGATGTTCAAGGGTGTCTCGCTGCGGCCGACGCTGTCGCTGGCGCTGGCCTTCTTTCTCAACTGGTTCGCCATCGTGATCTTCGCCGTGCTGGGGACGTCGGTGCTCGGCGGATCGGGCGGCACGCCGGGCAAGGGCATCGATTTTTCCAACGCCCTGCAGGTGCTGATCCTGTCGAACCTGGCCGGCTTCCTCGGCTACATGTTCCACGGCTGGCTGGGTGACCGCATCGGCCGCCGCACCGCCGTCGCCATCGGCTGGGTTCTTGGCGGGATGGCGTTCTACATGATGCTGCAGGCGCCGCAGGGCGATTTCTGGCGCATCGTGCCGCTGTACTCGCTGGGCCTGTTCTTCCTGATCGGACCGTATGCCGCCGTGCTGTTCCTGGTCGGCGAGAGCTTTCCGAGCCACATCCGCGCAACCGCCGGCTCGTTCGTCAATGCGATGGGGCAGGTGGGCGCCATTGCGGCCGGCTTCGGCGTGACGTACACGCTGTCGCACGGGGCCGACTGGGTGCAGGCCGCGGTCTACTGGGGTGCGGTGCCCTGCATCATTTCGGGTGTGGTGATGATGCTGGTGCCGCACGTCGATCCGAAGTCCGTCAAGTAGGGAGCGCGCGACATGACTTCATCGACATCAGGAGCGGGCAGGGTGGCGCTGGTCACCGGCGCCGCGAGCGGCATCGGCCAGGCGCTGGCGGTCGCTTATGCGCAGGTGGGCGTGGCGGTGGTGGGCGGCTATTTTCCGGGCGATCCGCACGACCCGGCGCAGACCGAGCGCCTGGTTGCCGAGGCCGGCGGCCGCTGCGCCATGGTGGCGGTCGACGTGGGCGACACCGAGCAGGTCGAGCGCTTCGCACAAGTCGCGGTAGAGCGCTTCGGGCGCATCGACCATGCCGTGGCCAACGCCGGCTTGCTGCGCCAGGCGCCGCTCACGGCCATGAGCGATGTGCAATGGATGGACGTGATCAACGTCGACCTGAGCGGCGTCATGCGCACCTTTCGCGCCGCCGCGCGCCACATGAGCGATGGCGGCTCGATGGTCGCGGTGTCGTCGATTGCGGGCGGCGTGTACGGGTGGGAGAACCATGTGCACTACGCGGCCGCGAAGTCGGGCGTCACCGGCCTGTGCCGCGCGGTGGCCATGGAGCTGTCGCCGCGCGGCATCCGCTGCAACTGCGTGATTCCCGGGCTGATCGAGACGCCGCAATCGCTGGACCCCGTCAACTCGCTGGGGCCCGAGGGGTTGAAGCAGGCGGCCACCGGCATTCCGCTCGGACGGGTCGGCAAGGCGCGCGAAGTGGCGGCGCTGATCCGTTTTCTGACCGGCGACGACGCGTCCTACATCACCGGCCAATCGGTGATCGCCGACGGCGGCCTGACCGTGCGCTGGCCCGGCTGAAACCCGAGGGACTTCCTGTGAACCAAGCACTTCTGACAGGACGGCGTGCCGTGGTGACTGGTGCCGGCAGCGGCATCGGCGCCGCCATCGCGCTGGCCTATGCGCAAGCCGGCGCCCACGTGTTGCTGGCCGACCTCGACCGCGCACGGGTGGAAGACGTGGCGCGCTATTGCCGCGAAGCCGGCGGCCGGGCCGAAGTTGTCGTGGGCGACATCAGCGACGAAGCCGTGGCGAACCGCACCGTCGACGCCTGCGTGGAGGCCCTGGGCGGCATCGACATCCTGGTCAACAACGCGGGCATGCTGACCCAGTCGCCGTGCGCGAGCATGTCCACACAGATGTGGGACGACATGCTGCGCGTCGACCTGCGCAGCGTGTTCCTCTGCGCGCGCAGGGCCATTCCCCACATGGCCGCGCAGCGCTGGGGACGCGTGATCAACGTGGCCTCGCAGCTGGGCATCAAGGGCGGTGTGGAGCTCTGCCACTACGCCGCTGCCAAGGCGGGCGTGATCGGCTTCACCAAGTCGCTGGCGCTGGAGATGGCGCCGGCCAACGTGCTGGTCAACGCCATCGCGCCAGGCCCCATTGCCACGCCGCTGGTGGACGGCATCAGCGCCGAGTGGAAGCGGGCCAAGGAAGCCAGCCTTCCCCTGGGCCGCTTCGGCCGTGCGGAAGAGGTGGCGCCAACGGCCTTGTTGCTCGCGTCCGACCCCGGTGGCAACCTGTACGTGGGCCAGACGCTGGGTCCGAATTCCGGCGACGTGATGCCCTGAAAGGCGAACCACCATGTGCGGAATGTGCGGGTTGTTGCAAGGCGCGGCGCACTGGAGCCACGCGGCCGCCGGCTCTGTGCAGGGGCGGCGCCAGCGCCTGCTGCAGATCGCGCGGGCCAACCAGTTGCTCAAGCTGTTCAGGCTGGAGCTGCAGGACTTCCATGGGCAGTCGTATGTGCTGCTGGGGCCGACAGGGGCGAGCGTGCTGGTGCCCGACTTCAGCGCGCTCTGGGGCGCGGCCGAGCAGCTGCTGGGCCGCACCATCGACCCGCTGGCCATGCCCTGGCCGGTGGCGCAGAACAAGGACACGCCATGACGGAAGTCGCCTTCGACGTGCTGCCCGTCGGCATCCTCACCGGCTTTCTCGGAAGCGGAAAGACCACGCTGCTGCGGCGCTGGCTGCACGGCGGCAGCGCCGGAGACACGGCGGTGCTCATCAACGAGTTCGGCGACGTCGGGCTCGACCACCTGCTGGTCGGCGCCATCGATGCCGACACCGTGCTGCTCGACAACGGCTGCATCTGCTGCTCGATCAGGGGCGAGCTCAAGGACGCGCTCATGCGCCTTTTCTCGCGCCGCCAGCGCGGGGAACTGCCGGCGTTCCGCCGCGTGGTGATCGAGACCACGGGCCTCGCAACCCCGGGGCCGGTGCTGGCCACGCTGCTGGGCGATGCGCAGCTGCGTCATCACTTCCGGCCGGCCTTCGTGTCCACGGTGGTCGATGCGATGCATGCCGGGCACCAGCAGGCATCGCATCCCGAATGGATCGCGCAGGTTGCGGCGGCCGATACGCTGTGGCTGAGCAAGACAGACCTGGTGAACACGCAGCAGGCGGCTGCGTTGCGCGAAACGCTGGAAAGGCTCAACCCCCTGGCGCTGCAGCTGGAAGCACCGACGGGGCCGACGCCGTGGCACGACGACCTGGCGCATGAATCGTCCGACGACACCGCAAGATGGATTGCGCGCGTGAGCGCGGGCACCCTGCGGGCCCGGCCCGGCGCCGACCTTGCGCCCGCACGCCTTGGCGGCGACCATGCGCGGCATATGGCGCAAACGCAGGCAAGCTCGTTCTGCATGGTGTTCGAGCGACCCATAGAATGGTTCACGCTCACCCTGTGGCTGACCCTCCTGGTGCACCGTCACGGCGATCGGCTGTTTCGAATCAAGGGGCTGCTGGGCATCGCGGCCGACGGGTTTGCGCACGGGCAACCCACTGTCTTGCATGGGATCGGACACTTGATGCACCCTCCGGAACACCTGGACGCCTGGCCTGGAGAAGACCGCCGTTCTCGTCTGGTCTTCATCACGCAAGGCTTGTCGCAAGAGGACGTCACCGCGTCGTGGCAAGCGTTCGAGCGCTTCTACGCGCCTTCCACTGCCGGCGCGTAGCCATGTCCACACCGGCATCGAAGAGAACCGAACTGCGTGTCTTGGGCACGTCGGTCACGCTGACCGAGGCGGTGCGCAAGCGGGCCATGGCGGACCTGGGGCTGCGCATTCATTTCGAGGTGCTCGACGGCTTCGACGCGCAGCGCCAGGCCGTGATGGAGCAGGGCAGCTTCGACGTCTATGACCAGTGGTTCCACAGCGTCGACTGTCTCTGGCCGGCCGGCGCGCTGCAGGCCGTCGAGCTGGACCGCATCGCGCACTGGCCGGAAGTCAACGCCTTGCCCAAGACAGGCCGGCTCGCACCGGACTCCCGCTACGGGCAGGGCTGCAACCCGGTCACGCGCCTGTACGTGCAGGCGGACGGCAGCGTGGGCGACACGCCGAGCGCACGCATCAGCATGCTGCCGCTCACGCACAACGCGGACAGCTTCGTCTATCTGCCGGGCGAGGTCTCGCAGTGGTTCGACACCACGCAGGAAAGCTGGTCGTGGCTGGTGTCGCCCCAATGCACCGGCCGCGTGGCGCTGCAGGCGGACGCCGCCATCGGCGCGCTCGACGCGGTGCTGGCCCTGCGCGCGAGCGGCGAGATGGCGTTCCGCGACATCAGCAACCTGGAGATCGAAGAGATCGACCAGATGATTTCGCTGCTCATGGTCAAGAAGAAGGCCGGCCTGTTCCGAGGTTTCTGGGCCAACTACGCCGACGCCGCGCGGATGATGATCGATGCCCGCGTCGCCATCCAGAGCAACTGGTCGCCGTCGATCGTGGCCTACGAGAAGGCCGGGCTGGCCTACCGGCTTGCCTGCCCGAGGGAGGGCTACCGCGCGTGGTACGGCGGCATGGGCATCGCTCGCCGCGCGCAGGGCCCGAAGCTCGACGCGGCCTACCGCTACCTGAACTGGTGGCATTCGGGCTGGGCGGGTGCCGCGATGGCGCGGCAGGGCTTCTACATCTCCAACCCGCAGCGCTCGCGCGCGCACATGAGCGCGGCGGAGTGGGGTTATTGGTATGAAGGCGAGCCGGCCGGCGAAGACCTTCCGGGGCCTGACGGTAGTATCCTGATCCGCCGCGGCAGCGTGCGCGACGGCGGTTCCTACACCCAGCGAATGAGCAACATCGCCGTCTGGGACACCGTCATGGACGAGCACAACTACCTGGTGCGCAAATGGACCGAGTTCCTGCGCAGCGGCTGACCACCCATAGAGACAAGAGACAGGACTGCACGACAGTGACAAAGAGCAAATGAGTCCGCGAGGCAGCGACAGGGGTGCGAACATCGAACCCGACCCCTCTGTGTCCCCGGCCGCCGAAGCCGGCGAGCGGAAGTTGCGCTACGAGGTGATCCGCAACCGGCTGCGCCAGGCCATTGCCGACAAGCGCATCGTGCCCGGGCTGGTGCTGCTGGAGGGACCGGTGGCCGACGTGTTCGGCACCAGCCGCGTCCCGGTGCGAAAGGCCTTTCATCTTTTGCATGAAGAAGGGCTGCTGCAGAAGTTTCCCGGTCGCGGCTACATGGTGGCGCCGCGCGGCCAGCAGGTGGAGCCCCAGCGGCTGGCCATCGACGAAGCTTCGCTCGGGCAGGACGCGCAGGGCGCGACCATCTACATCCCCTCTGAAAGCGAGCGCATCTACGGCGAGTTCGAGCGTTCGATTTCCGCCGCCGTGGTGTTCGGTCACTTTCGCATCGACGAAGCGCGGGCCATGAAGCACTTCAACGTGAACCGGGTGGCGCTGCGCGAGGTGTTGAGTCGGCTGGTGGACCGCGGCCTCGTCGAAAAGAGCGCCTATGCCTCCTGGCGCGCCGGCCCGCTCACGGCGCGCGCCATCGCGCAGGACTTCGAAGTGCTGCTGCTGCTTGCGCCGGCCGCGTTGCTGAACAGCGCGCCGAAGCTCGACGAACAGTTCCTGCTCGGCCTGCGTGGCGCCCTGAGCGATCCCGAGGCCGTCGGCACGGAAGAACTGCTGCGTATCGAAAGCCAGATTCATGGGGATTGCCTCTCCAGGCATCCCAACGCCAAGATGCTCGGCATCCTTCAGCAGTGCCAGATGCCGCTGATCGTCAACCGCACGTTCTTGCGCATGTTCCAGCAATCGACGAGCCGGTTGCTGCTCGATGAGTACCGGGCCATCGTCGAGCATCTTTGCGCACGGCAGTTCGCGCTGGCGGCCGAGGCGTTCGAGGCCCATCTGGAGGCCGCGCGCAAGCGCACCCAGCAGCAACTGAAGGTCCTGGCAGTGCTGCCCGAGCCGCAATTCCCCGACTATCTTGTGCGCGTGGCCTGACTGCGGCCGAAGCGAGGCGTACGATCCTCGCCAGAGAGGCATACGCAACATGACCGCACAGACACTGACAGCTACCGCCCGCGCGCTGGTCGCCGGCGACAAGGGCTTGCTCGCCATGGACGAGAGCAACGCCACCTGCAACAAGCGCTTCGCGGCGCTGGGCATCCCGCAGACCGAGGCGGTGCGGCGCGACTGGCGCGAGCTGATCGTCACCGCGCCGGGGCTGGGCGACAGCATCAGCGGTGCCATCCTGTTCGACGAGACCATCCGCCAGACGACGAACGCGGGCCTGCCCTTCGCCAAGGCGCTGGAGGCCGTGGGCATCATCCCCGGCATCAAGGTCGACATGGGGGCCAAGCCGCTGGCCGGCCACCCGGGTGAAACCGTTACCGAAGGCCTGGACGGCCTGCGTGAACGACTGGCCGAATACGCTGGCATGGGCGCACGCTTTGCCAAGTGGCGCGGCGTGATCGCCATTGCAGCGGGCCTGCCGAGCCGCGCCTGCATCGACGTCAACGCCCACGCGCTCGCACGCTACGCCGCGCTGTGCCAGGAGGCCGGTATCGTGCCCATTATCGAGCCCGAGGTGCTGATGGACGGCGACCATTCGCTCGCACGCTGCGCCGAAGTCACCGAAGAAGTGCTGCACCAGACCTTCGTGCAACTGCGCGCACAGGGCGTGCTGCTCGAAGGCATGCTGCTGAAGCCGAACATGGTGCTGCCGGGCCAGAAGGCCGCGGTGCAGGACTCGGTCGAGGCGGTGGCCGAGGCCACGGTCAACTGCCTCTTGCGCACCGTGCCCGCTGCCGTGCCGGGCGTCGCGTTTCTTTCCGGCGGCCAGTCCGCGCAGCTGGCCTCCGCCCGGTTGAACGAAATGAACCTCAGGTTCAAGTCGCGCATGCCGTGGGCGCTGACCTTCTCGTTCTCGCGCGCGGTGCAGCAGCCAGCGCTCGATGCGTGGAAGGGCGACGCCGCCAACGTGGCGGTCGCACAGCAGGCGCTGGTGCTTCGCACCCGCGCCAACCAGGCCGCGCGACGCGGCGACTACAGATAACAGGCATTGAACCGCGCATGACCACGCCCCAGGACCTGTACCGCCAGAAGCTGGCCGCTCCCGCCGATGCCGTGCGCCAGGTGCGCAACGGCGACATGATCGTCGTGCCCACCGGCGTCGGCGAGCCGCCCACGCTGCTCACGGCGCTGTCGGAGCAGCGCCGCGACTTTCGCGACGTGAAGGTGGCGCAGATTTTGGCGATGCGCAAGTACGCCTACATCGACCCCGAGACCGTTGAGCATGTGCGCCACGTGGCGCTGTTCTTCGGCGGCGCCACGCGCGCGGGCGGCCAGGCGGGCTGGATCGACTTCCTGCCGAACTACTTCTCGGAGATTCCCGCGCAGATCGAGCGAGGGCAGATACCGGCCGACGTGGTCTTCAGCATGGCCTCGCCGATGGACGCGCACGGCTACTTCGCCCTGAGCCTGGGCGCCGACTACACGATGGCCGCTGTCGCCCGCGCCCGCGCCGTGGTGCTGGAGGTGAACCCGAACGTGCCCTTTGCCTGCGGCGCCTGCCATGTGCACATCTCGCAGGTGGCTGCGCTGGTGGAAAACGAGGCGCCGGTGATGGAGGTCGGCCTGCCCAAGATCGGCGTGGTGCAGGAGGCCATCGGCAAGTACGTGGCCGACCTGATCGACGACGGCTCCACGCTGCAGATCGGCTACGGCGGCATTCCCGACGCGGTGGTGATGCAGCTCACGGGCAAGCACGACCTGGGCATTCACACCGAGATGATCGGCGACGGCATCCTCACGCTGGTGGAGAGCGGCGCGGTCACCAACCGGCGCAAGAACTACCTGCCGGGCAAGTCGATCGCCACTTTCGCGCTGGGCTCCAGCAAGCTCTACCGCTTCATGGACCGCAACCCGGCGCTCGAAATGCACCCGGTCAATTTCACCAACGACCCGGCGCTGGCGGGGCTGAACGACAACCTCGTCGCCATCAACGCGACCATGCAGATCGACCTGCTCGGTCAGTGCGGCTCCGAGAGCCTGGGCTACGCGCCGTACTCGGGCACGGGCGGGCAGTCGGACTTTGTGCGCGCGGCCAACCGCTCGCGCGGCGGCAAGGCCTTCATCGTGCTGCCCTCGACGGCCAAGGACGACACCATCTCGCGCATCGTGCCCTCGCTGTCGCCCGGCACGCACGTGAGCACGAGCAAGAACGACATCAACTATGTGGTCACCGAGTACGGTGTGGCGCAGCTGCGCGGCAAGTCGGCCAAGCAGCGCGCGCGCGAGCTGATCGGCATCGCGCACCCGGCCTTCCGGGCCGAGCTGACGGAGCAGGCGCAGCGGCTGAAGCTGCTCTAGACCTTCCAGACCTGCCGGGCCTGCCGGTCGGTCAACCTGCCTTGGCCGCCTTCACCAGCGAAGGCGTCGCCTTGTAGTTCTCCGGGAACAGCTTCTTCAGGTCGTCGATCTTGGGCATGTCGTTGATCGCGATGTAGGGCTGGCTCGGGTGCAGCGTGAGGTAGTCCTGGTGGTAGTCCTCGGCCGCATAGAAGGGCTTGGCCATTTCGATGGTGGTCGCCAGGGGCTTGCCGAAGGTCTTGGCCTGGTTGAGCTGCGCGATGTAGTCCTTGGCGAT
The DNA here is from genome assembly GCF_979254005.1 of Variovorax sp. AC103. Lineage (NCBI taxonomy): Bacteria > Pseudomonadati > Pseudomonadota > Betaproteobacteria > Burkholderiales > Comamonadaceae > Variovorax > Variovorax sp. AC103. Next base: position 400,275 of record NZ_CEEDFC010000004.1, read on the forward strand.
GCGGGCCTGCTCGGCGTTCTCGGCGAACACGGTGGAGCGGTACTGCGTGCCGCTGTCGGGGCCCTGGCGGTTCAGCTCGGTGGGGTCGTGCGCCACCGAGAAATAGATCTGCAGCAGCTTGCCGTAGCTGACCTGCTGCGGGTCGTAGGTGATGCGCACCGATTCGGCATGACCGGTGCGGCCCGAGCCCACTTCGTCGTAGCGCGCCGTCTTGGCGTCGCCGCCGGCGTAGCCCGACACGGCGTTGCTCACGCCCTTGACGCGCTGGAACACGCCCTGCACGCCCCAGAAGCAGCCGCCTGCGAACACGGCGGTCTCGGTCCTGGCGGTGGCCGGTGCCGTCAGGTCGGCGGTGGGGGCGGGCACGCGGCGGGCGGTCTCGGCAAACGAGGGCACCGCGTGCCATACCAGGGCGGCGGCGGCCAGCGTGCCGGCAGTGAGTGCGATGGATTTCATGGGAGAGTTCCTTGGGAGGGCAGTGGAAAGCGGGTTCTTACGACATTGACGCCGAATCTGCCGGGCGTCAATGGCGTTTTGCAGCGGTCGGAAGGGCGCTTACTTCTTCATCTCGTCCTTGCCCATGCCGTCTTTCTTCATGGCGTCCTTGCCCATCGAGTCCTTGGACATCGAATCCTTGGCCATGGAGTCCTTCTTCATGGCGTCCTTCGACATGGAGTCCTTCGCCATCGAATCCTTCTTCATGCCGTCCTTGGACATCGAGTCCTTGGCCATGCCGTCCTTGGCCATTTCGTCCGCGGCGAAGGCCGAGGCGCCGGCAAAGGCCATGCAGGTTGCGAGCAGGGTTGCGGTGAGCTTGTTCATTGAGAGTCCTTGGTAGTGTTTGGATTTCGTTTCAAAGATCGGCCTGGTTACAGTGACACTGAACTCGGCCTCGTGCTTTCTTCGGCAGTCGAGCGGCTGTGAAAGCCCCTCAGCTCCCTCCGAACCAGTTGTAGCCCTGGTCTTCCCAGTAGCCACCTGTGTAGGTGTTGGTGACGAACATCGCCTTGATGTGCTTCGGGTTCTTGTAGCCAAGCTTGGTCGGCATGCGCAGCTTCATCGGAAAGCCGTACTTGGGCGGCAAGGGCTGGCCGTCGTAGGTCAGCGTGAGCAGCGTCTGCGGGTGCAGCGCGGTGGGCATGTCGATGCTGGTGTAGTAGTCGTCGGCGCACTTGAAGCCCACGTACTTCGCGGTGGTGTCGGCGCCGATGTGGCGCAGAAAGTCGGCAAAGCGCACGCCGCCCCATTTGCCGATGGCGCTCCAGCCTTCCACGCAGATGTGCCGGGTGATCTGGTCGTGCTGCGGCATGGCGCGCAACTCGGCCAGCGTCCAGGCATGCTTGTCGGCCACCATGCCGGTCACTTCGAGCTTGTAGCTGGCTTCGTCCACTTCGCGCACTTCGTCTTCGCCGTAGTAGGCGTTGAAAGGGAAGGGGCGGGTGATCTCGGCTTCGGTGTAGGTCGGTGCCAGTTGGGTGGGGCTGAAGATCAGCCCCTGCACCTTGTCGTTGAAGCGCGAGATCTTCGTCAGCGCGGCCTCGACCTGGGTGTTGTCGCTGATGCTGCAGCCTGTCAGCAGCGACAGGCCGCCGAGCGTCAACGATCGCTGCAGGAAGGCGCGGCGCGCGGGCTGGTCGAGCTTCCTGGCGATCAGCGTGCGGGCTTCGCGGACCACGGCATCACCGTCGACGCCTGCGAGGGTGGGGGCTTTGAAGATTTTCATGAGACGGGTCCGGGGGCGGGGTTCAGGCCTTGGGCAGGTGCTGTGACGTGCGGCCGCGCAGCATGGTGAGCAGCGTGCGTGGCACCAGCGCCACCATCACGAGGTGGACGACGACAAAGGCCACGATGGCCGCCATCGCGAAGAAGTGGATGCGGCGTGCGAATTCGTAGCCGCCCAGCAGGTCGCGCAGCACCGCGAATTGCACCGACTTCCACAGCACCAGCCCCGACAGCACGATGACGACCAGGTCGAGCATCACGAACAGGTAGGCCAGTTTCTGCACGTTGTTGTAGCGGCGCGGGTCGGCGTGCGAGAGCTTGCCCTTGAGCGCGGCCAGCGCGTCGTGCAGCACGCCGCGCGGCGTCACCGGGAAGAACTTGCGGGCCAGCCGGCCGCTGGCGATGTTCACCGCCAGGTACACGAAGCCGTTGAACACCAGCAGCCACATCGCCGCAAAGTGCCACTGCAGCGCACCGCCGAGCCAGCCGCCGAGGGTGATCACGGTGGGGATGGTGAACGGGAAGAACGGCGCCGCGTCGTAGATGCGCCAGCCGCTGGTCACCAGGATCACCACGGCCAGTGCATTGAGCCAGTGGGTGATGCGCATCCACAGCGGGTGGATGGGCCGTGCGTCCGCCGGTGCGGCAGGAGGGGCGATGGCTGTGCTGTTCATGGAGCGGATTGTTGGGCGCACCCCATGGCCGATTCATCACGCAAAGTTCAATTAATCGTGATAACTCCCCAAGCCGTATCGCAGGACAATCGGCCCCATGGACACCGCCAAACGCGTGCTGATCGTCGAGGACGACGCCCACATCGCCGAACTGCTTCGCATGCACCTGCGCGACGAGGGCTATGCGGTGGAGCACGCCGCCGACGGCCACGCCGGCCTGCGCGAGCTGGAGCGCGGCAACTGGGACGCACTGGTGCTCGACCTGATGCTGCCCGGCGTCGACGGGCTCGAGATCTGCCGCCGCGCCCGCGCCATGACGCGCTACACGCCGATCATCATCATCAGCGCCCGCTCGAGCGAGGTGCACCGCATCCTGGGGCTGGAGCTGGGCGCGGACGACTACCTGGCCAAGCCCTTCTCGGTGCTGGAACTGGTGGCGCGCGTGAAGGCGCTGCTGCGGCGCACCGACGCGCTGGCGCGCAATGCGCGCATGGAGTCGGGCAGCCTCACGCTGGGCAACCTGGACATCGACCCGCTGGCGCGCGAGGTGCGCCTGGACGGCAAGCCCATCGAGCTCACGCCGCGCGAGTTCGACCTGCTGTTCTTCTTTGCGCGCAACCCCGGCAAGGTGTTCTCGCGGCTCGACCTGCTCAACCAGGTCTGGGGCTACCAGCACGACGGCTACGAGCACACGGTGAACACGCACATCAACCGGCTGCGCACCAAGGTCGAGGCCGACCCTGCCGAGCCGCGGCGCATCCTCACGGTGTGGGGGCGGGGCTACAAGCTCTCGGCCACCGGCAGCGCGGAGGACGTGTCGTGAACGCCTGGGCCACGCTCTCGCGCAGGCTCTCGGCCGTGTTCGCGGTGCTGCTGCTGGTGTGCTGCGGCGCGTCGGTGTGGCTGCAGGTGCGCTCCAGCGGCCTGCACGAGCAGGAAGTGATCCAGCGCCTGTCGAGCGGCCTGGCGGCCCACATCGCAGAGAACACCGAACTGATGAAGCCCGGCGGGCTCGACCAGGCGGCGGTGAAGGACCTGTTCGACAAGCTCATGGCCGTCAACCCCAGCGTCGAGGTGTACGTGCTGGCGCCGGACGGCCGCATCGAGGCGCAGGCCGCCCCGGCGGGTCACCTGAAGCGCGAGAGCGTCGCATTGGCGCCGATTCGCCGCTTGCTGGCCGGGGCGCCGCTGCCCATCGCGGGCGACGACCCGCGCAGCGTCGGCGGCTCGAAGGTGTTCAGCGTGGCGCCGCTGCGCATGGGCGGGCGCGACGCCGGCTATGTGTACGTGGTGCTGCAGGGCGAAGACCTCGACGTGCTGGTGGCCAACGCGGCCGCCGACAACGTGCTGCGCACCATGCTCTGGTCGACGGGCCTGGTGGCGCTGCTCGGACTGCTCGCCGGCCTGGCGGCGTTCCGGCTCATCACGCGCCCGCTGCGCGAACTGACCTCGGCGGTGAAGCGCTTCGAGGCCGAGGGCATTGCGTCGCTCGAGAGCGCAACGCCCACGCTGGAGCGCCTGTCGCAAGGCACCGACGAGATCGCGCAACTCGGCCAGGCCTTCACGCAGATGACGCGGCGCATCGCCGAGCAATGGCGCGAGCTCACGCTGCAGGACCAGCAGCGCCGCGAGCTGTTCGCCAACATTTCCCACGACCTGCGCACGCCGCTCACCTCGTTGCACGGCTACCTGGAGACGCTGCTGCTGAAGGCCGGCACGCTGGACGAGGCGGAGCGCCGGCGCTACCTCGAAATTGCGCTGGGCCAGAGCCGCAAGGTCGGCCGCCTGGCGCAGGAAGTGTTCGAGCTGGCGCGGCTCGAATACGGCGTGGTCAAGCCCGAGAAGGAGAACTTTGCGCTGGCCGACCTCGTGCAGGACGTGTTCCAGAAGTTCGAGCTGGCGGCCGAGGCACGCCGCCAGCGCCTGAAGCCCGACATCGCACCCGGCCTGCCGGTGGTGTCGGCCGACCTCGGCATGATCGAGCGCGTGCTGACCAACCTGCTGGACAACGCGATCCGCCACACGCCCGCGGGCGGCGAGATCGTGGTGCAGCTGCGCCAGGAGAACGCGGGCGTCGCGGTGCAGGTGAGCGACACGGGGCCTGGCATTCCCGGCGATCTGCAGAAGGCGCTGTTCATGCGCCCCGTGTTCATGAGCGGCTCGCGCACCGACAGCGCCAGCAGCGGCGGGCTGGGCCTGGTGATCGTCAAGCGCATCCTGCAGCTGCACGGCAGCGACATCCGGCTGGTGCAGCAGCCGGACAAGGGCGCGGTGTTCCGCTTTCAGCTGGGCGGTGCGGCGGGGGCCTGAGCCGGCCCCGGGCTTTCGTCAGGCCCCGCTCGCGTGCCAGTCGCCAACGCCCCGATTCAGCAGGGGCGCGCGGCCGCCGCGCCCGGGCGCGTTGCCGAGCTCGTCGGGCTTTCGTCGACCGTGCCGAGCGGGCGCGTGAACGTGCAGCCGTAGCGCACGTCGGCCACCGTGGCCGGCGTGAGCACGTCGTCGCCGGCCGGCTTCACCGTTGGGTTGCGCTCCCACTGGATCATCGCGTCGAAGGCCTCGACCTGTTCCTTCACCGTGAAGTCGCAATGCGTGATGCCGCGCACCGCGCGCTGCACCAGCCATTGGCTGTTGCCCTTGGCAGCCACGCGCCTGTTGTAGATCTGCTCCATGCTGAAGGGCACGTACAGGTCGCCCAGGGTGTGCAGCGTGACCACCGGAATCCTGAACTCGCCGTTGGCCTTGGGAATCCAGCGCAGGCCGTCGGTGCGCAGTCGGTTCGCGTCCGTCGCCGCCGTGAGCTTGAGCACCGAGGCATTCAGCGCATTGGTTCCCGGCACGTCGGCGTCGATGGTGTAGGTGAAGCGGTTCGTGTCCAGCGTGTTCTTGTTCAGGATGCCGGTGACCGTGCCGTCGCTGCCGAACACGCCCCACACGGCGGCGAAGGAGCCGCCCGACTTGAAGCCGAGGTCGAACATCGGGCGCGGGCCGCCCGTGAGGTTCTGGATCACCGAGGCGTACTTGGCGCCGGTCGCCGTGGTGCTGATGTCGGGCGGCGAGGTGGTGAAGTTGGTGAACAGCCGTGCGCCGACCTGCGCGGCAATGTCGGCCCAGTTGGGGGTGGGGTACTTCGGCAGGCTCGCCAGCGCCTGGGCCGCCACCTGCGCGCCCGCGAAGTAGTCGAACAGCTCGGTGTCGCCCACCACGCCGCACATCGGCACCGCGCCGTTGTACTTCACCTTGTGGTTGGCGGTGGCGTAGGCCTCGTCCTCGATGGCGGCCGCCGTGATGTGGCCGCCCATCGAGTGGCCGGTGATGAAGGTCTTCGACGGCGGGGCCAGGTTGCGGCCGTTGGCCTTGGCGATGGCGGTGAACTGCAGCGCCAGCGCGTTGGTGTCTTCCACGCCGACACGCACGTCGTAGTAGTTCTTGCTGTAGCTGGAGGCCGCCCAGGCGTAGCCGTTCTGGATCAGGTAGCGGCGGATCGACGGTTCCGAAACGCTCAGCACGTTGCCTTCCCCGGCGTAGCCGTGCGCATACATCACCAGCTCGCCGTTCCAGTTGGCGGGCACCTCGACGTGGTATTGCGCCCCGCCGAGCATGCCGGCCCAGCGGCTGGTGGTGCTGTTGACGACCGTGTCGCTGGCGTCGGCGGCCAGCGCGGCGAAGGTGGTGGCCGTGGGGTCCGCGGGAGCGAAGGACGTGCGGCTGTCCTGCAGGCGGGTTTCTTCGGGGGCCGGTGCCGGGG
>NZ_CEEDFC010000005.1:0-178161 GCF_979254005.1 Variovorax sp. AC103
GCGGGTCACGCGCCCCGAGGGTGGCTATTTCCTGTGGCTCGCGCTGCCAGAAGGTGTCGACTCGCTCGCACTGCACCAGGACGCTCTTCGGCTCGGCATAGGCGTAGCGCCGGGCCATTTGTTTTCAGCCGACCGCCGATATACCCGGCATCTGCGCATTAACTATGGGTATCTCGACGACCCGCGCTTGGAAGGGGCTATCAAGAGTCTAGGAGGTCTCGCCCACGCGCAGCTTAAATCTACAACTGGAAGATCGGGGCCCCTCTTCGAAGAACGTTCGTCGAGACCCTAGTTGCGTCAATGCAGGTTGAGGTCCGCCGCCTTCGGCTGGCTCTCAAAGTCACGCGCGCCACCTCTGTGAATCGCCTCGGCTTTCATGGAGGCCAGTTGGTTTAAGTCATGCCGCCGTCTTGGCGGACTGACTGGCGAGTTGCCGGAAATAGTTTGCCTCAGCTTCTGCGGGCGGGATGTAGCCGATGGGTTCGAGCAGTTGATGGTGGTTGAACCAGGACACCCATTCGAGCGTCACGAACTCCACCGACTCCTTGGTCTTCCACGGTGCCCGGCGATGGATCAGCTCGGCCTTGTAGAGGCCGTTGATCGTCTCGGCGAGGGCGTTGTCACAGGAGTCGCCTTTGCTGCCCACTGATGGCTCAATGCCAGCCTCGCCGAGTCGTTCCGTGTACCGGATGCTGTACACCACGTCAGCTGCGGTCGTCACGGCCAACGACGCGGCTACCGACAGCGTCCTTCTCAAGGACATCACGGTAACCGACTGGCCGATCGTGATTGCCGATGACGGCGTGGTCGATTTCACCCCCCCAAATAGAAGCCTTGCGAGCGGCATGCACGGTGCCGTTCGCATCTGCATTGCTCATACGCATCAGCGCCCGCCCAGCTTGCGTCCAACGTGCGTGCGGTGCCCATTCATGTTTCGCTTTGCGTCGTTCTGGACAGAAAAACGCAAAGAGCCCGAGCTGATTGGTGGAACGCATCGATCCCGGCGACCGCGCGCCGCAAGACGCGCGGTGGCGATCAATTTGGGCAGCAAGCTCTAGGCAGGGTGATCCAGTTCTATCCATGCTGGGGCATGATCGCTGGCCCCTTCCAGACCACGCATGGCTTTGTCAACGCCAGCGGATACCAGCCGCGGCAGGAGCGCTTTGCTCACCAGAAGATGATCGATGCGCAAGCCCGCATCACGTGGCCACCTGTTGCGAAGGTAGGTCCAGAACGTGTACGGGGTCACCTGGCCCTGCTTTGGCTTGAGCGCGTCCGTCCATCCCTGCTTCACCAATTTTCGGAATGCCGCGCGCGGCTCCGGCTGCAGAAGCGCGTTGTCTTTCCAGGACGCTGTGGAATAGATGTCGTCGTCCGTGGGGACGACATTGAAGTCCCCTGCAAGCACTACGGGATGGCCGGATCGGATCAATGTCGACGCATGGCGATACAAGCGGTCAAACCAAGCCATCTTGTAGTCGAATTTCGGGCCCGGCAAGGGATTGCCGTTGGGAAGGTACAGGCACGCCACCACGATGCCATCGACGGCTGCTTCGAGGTATCGACTCTGCTTGTCCGCCGGGTCACCGGGTAGCTGGCGGCGTATTTCCAAAGGGGTGGACCCTCGAGAGAGGATTGCTACGCCATTCCATGTTTTCTGGCCGTGAACCAGCGCCTCGTAGCCGAGGGTGGCGAGCTCTTCATACGGAAAATTCGATTCGACGCATTTGAGCTCCTGCAGGCAAACCACGTCTGGCTTGGTCACTTCAAGCCAGGCGCGCAGCTGAGGAAGTCGCGCGACGACGTTGTTGACGTTGTAGGTGGCTACGCGCACGAACCGCTTTGCGCGTCGTCTACGCAGCCTTGCGCTTGGCTGCAGGCGGGGCCTTTTTCGCCGCAGCCTTGCGGGCCGGTCGCTTGTCCTTTCCGTCGTTCTTCGCCGTAGCCGTGCCCTTCGGGGGAGCCTTTGCGCTCTTCCCGCTTTTCAAACTGCGCGCGAGCAGCTCGGTCAAATCAATGATCTGCGCGGAATCGCCGGGGGCCTCTTCCTCTGGTTGGATCACCGTCTCGGTTTCACCGGCCTTCACCTTCTTGTCGACGATCTTCATCACCGCGTGCTTGAACTCGTCCTTGAAGTCGTCGGGGTTCCACTTGCCCGACATGTCGCCGACCAGTTGCTCGGCCATCTTCATCTCGGCGGCTGTGACGTTGGCACCTTTGACACCGGCCGCAGGCAGGTCGAGCCCTTCGAGCGTCTTCACCTCGTCGCCCCAGCGCAGAAGGTTCAGGACAAGCGCCTTGCCCGAAGGCACCAACACGGCCAGGTGCTGCTTTGTCGCGATCACCACCTTGGCCAGGCCGACCTTGCCGGTCTTGATGAGCACCTCGCGCAGCAGCGCATACACCTTCTGGCCCTTGTTGATCGGCGCGACGTAGTAGGGTCGCTCCAAGAACACGAACGGAATCTCGTTGGCGTCGATGAAGCGCTGGATCTCGATGGTCTGCGTGGTGCGCGGATACACCGCCTCGATCTCGTCGGGGGAGATCACCACGTATTTGCCGTCCTCGTATTCCACGCCCTTGACGATGTTGTCCTTGTCTATTTCCTTGCCCGTCTTCTTGTTGATGCGCTTGTAACCCACGGGGTCCATGCTGCGCTTGTCGAGCCAGTCGAAGTCGACGCCCTGCTCGATGCTGGCAGTGTGCAAGCCCACGGGAATGTGGACGAGGCCGAAGGTGATCGCGCCCTTCCACAGGGTTCTGCTGCTGGTGGCCATGGAAATCCTTGTTGAAAAACGATCAGTTGCCCGCCCTTCGGCGGCAGTTATTGAGGCACTGGCTTGGCAGACGGGTTGGCGCCGCCGGCGGTGGACCCGCTTCCGGACTTACCGGGCTCGCCGTCCCGGGTCGCCTTGCCGCCGCCGATGGAAGCTGGCGGCTTGCTTGTCTGGGTGCGTGCCCTGGCAGTGCTCTCGTCCGTGATGATCTTGCCGCTATCGCCAAATCCGCTCGTAGGCGGCCGAGCCGCAGGCGCCTTCTGCGCATCGCTGGAGGGAGGCGCGGCCGTTCCCTTCGGGTTTCCAGTGGACTGGGCCGTCGCCTGGCCCGTTGCTACTGCGCCCAGCGCGCCACAGACGAGCATCGGGGCAACCGTGCGAAGAAATAGGTTTTTCATACCTTCGGTGTCGGGCCATGAAAGTCCAAGCTACGTAGGAAAGTTAGGTCTTTGCGCGTGAGCAAGTTCCGCTTGAGGTCGTAACGCGCAGCTTGCGCTGGACACGGCGTCGCTCATCGCGCCTTGATCTCCCGTGATCCTCAGGCGACCAACCGTTTCGGCAGATTGCCGCGTTCGGAGCCGACTTGCTCGGTTTTGGACGGGCAGCATATTGAGCGCTGCAAGGCGGAAATGCAGGGCAATGGACGCATTCGCCAAAAGGGGGCCCGGGCGTCGGTACGTCGTTGCGCACGCAGCACGCGTCCCAGCGTAGATGACTGCCGTTCGTGGCAAGCCGCGGCGGCTCGGCTGATTGCAAAGCCACCGCGATGCGATCCAGGTCGGGGCTATGTAGGAGCTTGGAGGTCACAGAAATCATCTGTTTGCTGAGTTCATACCCGCCCGTAAAACTCATGATGCCTCCAAACGACTCAACAACATTTGCAGAAAAAGGACGTTGAATGATGGACAGCCCACACCGCCCCTTTCGCCGCGGACCCGGCGGCGAATTTTGGTTGCTCGTCGCAATTTTGACGTTGCTCGCGACGCTCGCGCTTTTGCACCTCGCCGTCCAAAGAGAGCGTGATTCGGGCGTGCCAGTTGTCGATGTCCGGACATTGACAGAACTATTTTTAGTTCCGAGCACGACGTTGTCGGCCGGCACTGCTCGCTCGCCAGGCTAGGAGACGGCTTTGGAAGAACAGACACCGGACGTTCGTCCGGCTCCTTCTCAGACGGCGGCGTTCATTTTGAAGACGAAGCCTTTGCAAATCGAGGCGCGAGTGCAGGTGACGCCGGAAGGATTGTTGGCAATTGCTGCGTTGACTGCCAGCATTCTTCTTGCGACAGCCGCCGTGGTGCGCGCTGCAACGAGCCGACGCTAACCTTGCGGTGGGAATTGCAAGAGGCGAATGCACGGACTGGGCGCGCTTTCTGCGCAAAGCTCACGGCCCGACGCCGACTGTCGAGGACCTGGACCTGTGATGAGCGAACCTGGCCCTCACAGCCGCGGGACCGACCTACCGCCAGGAGCCGGGCATGGGTCCCGCAAAAAAAGTGCGCCACCCGCCGCAGCGCCGTGAGGCTGAAAAGTCATAGATCTCTTGTCGATGCTGAACGGCATCGAGCATCGTGACGAACCAGAGGCGCCTGGCCAGCGCAGCATCATCAATCAGGACCTCTCCAACGCTTGGATCGGGCGAGGGCGCCATCGTGCGTCATGTCATTGGTGGCTGCATTAACCCAGATTAAGTTCCGAACTGAATTTGCGCCCTGCCGCGGAGGGGGATTGCGTCCTACATAAAAAGGCACGCCACGGTCCCTACCCTGCGTGACGCTCACCTTTCAAGGAGTTTTGATGAAGCAGAGTGGTAGTCAAAAGCAGATGTCACCGGTCAATCTTGACCAAGCTCGGGCCGTTGGTCAGGACAGCCCTGCCGAGGGGAGCCGAATGGGACGCGAGGCAAACAAGTCGCATGGTTACCCGGGTGAGGCCGAGCAGGCAGACGCGGAAGATTCGCAGGCCGAGGTCTCCTCCAGCGAAGGGCACGCTGATTCGACAGTGTTCCCTTCGAGCGCCGATACGCGTGATGACGCGATCCGGCGGGCCGCGTACGAGGCATATCTGCGCCGCAATGGGGGGCCAGGCGACGAAACAAGCGATTGGCTTGAGGCCGAAGCGAAGATGGATCCAAAGAGCGGCACATAGCATCGAGATTCCCGGCCCACCACGCCAAACAAGCAATACAGCGGAGCTATTCCCATGATCGGCATCGTCATCCCGGCACACAACGAAGAGCAGGTCATCAGCAGCTGTCTCGCCGCAGTTCAATGTGCTGGGCAACATCCCGCCTTGAAGGGCGAACTGGTGGAAACGATCGTCGTTCTGGACGATTGCACCGACGCAACTTGTGTACTTGCTGCCGCCACCGGTGCAATGACTGTCAGCGTTCGCGCGCGAAACGTGGGCATGGCCCGCGCCGTCGGTGCACAAGCCATGCTGGCACGCGGCGCTCGCTGGCTCGCCTTCACCGATGCGGACACCGTGGTGTCGGAAGCGTGGCTGGCGAACCAGCTCGCGTTGCAGGTGGATGTGGTCTGTGGCACGGTTTGCGTGCAGGACTGGTCACCGCACGGCTCCAACGCCGACCTGCTGCAGGCGCACTTCGGTGAAACATACTTTGATCGCGACGGTCATCGTCATGTGCACGGGGCCAACCTCGGTGTGTCCGCGGAGGCATACCGTGAGGTCGGCGGCTTCAAGCATCTCACTTGCGGAGAAGACGAGGCATTGGTCGCCGCGCTGGTCGCTGCCGGTCGACAGATCGCGTGGAGCTCACTGCCCCGAGTGGTAACGAGCGCGCGTGTTGAAGCACGAGCACCGGGCGGGTTCGCGGGCGCGCTGTTGAACGCCGTAGCACAGCGCATTGCCGAGGCGGCGGTTCCAAGTCAGGCCTCGGCTGTGCCCGCTTGACATGCCGGCACTGAGCGCGCCGCTCCATTACACAGACACAGCGACATCGCGGAAAAGCCACAGCGAACTGCAGACGCAGCCCCACGAAAGACGGCGCGCGCACTCTTCGTCCGAACAGGGATGAGTCTTTTGGCCAAGCGTCAAAAAACCATGCGAGCCATGGAAAACTGGCGGCGCCCCACCAGAAGGCCTATCCTGCTGCCATGCCTCTTCTTGGTCTCGACCTCGATCTGCCAGTCGGCTGGCACTGCGATGTCGTGCTGACGCAGAACGCCGACGGCGCGGTGTCGGGGAAGGCCGAATTGCGGCAAGGCAGAGAGACTCTTTGTGTCTTCGTCATTGCACTGCAAGGCAGCCGAGAGGCAGCCCGAGCCCGCTTGCAGTTTCGCGCCGACCAGTTCATCCAGGAGTGGGAGGCTCGTGCAGCGAGCGAACACGGCACCTGACGCCGGGAAATTGGAGGACTGCCATGCTTTCTCCTGCAGGTCGGAGCGGACTGCGCGCTCAGAAACTGGCCATACGACTGGGCTGCGATGTGCGAGAAACCTTGCCAAGAGTTGGGTGGTCACAGTCCGCCCTCGTGGGAGCCACAGGGGAACTCGCCACGCAACTGATATCCGCCGGTGGCCGCTGGAGTTCTTCGGACGACGCCATCTTGTTTCCGACTTGGTCGAGCCTTGAAGAAGTGCTCGAAGAGATCGTCGAAACTCGGCGAATGAATGCAGCCCGATGAGGGCCAGTCGAAGCCGCCTGTGCCCGCTGAAGGCCGACATGAATCAGCACGCAGTCGTAGAACGCACAAGTCCGGGGCGGGTGGTTCGCGCCGATCTGCACAGGCGCGAATATCACGGTTGCCTCAGATGAAAGGCACGCCGCCCGTCACCGGAATGGTCGCGCCGGAGATGTAGCTCGCCTGGTCGGACGCCAGCAGCACGTACACCGCCTGCAGCTCGGCGGGCTGGCCCGGGCGCTTCATGGGCGTCTGCGTGCCGAACTCCTTCACCTTGTCCGGCGGCATGGTCGAAGGAATCAGCGGTGTCCAGAAGGGGCCCGGCGCCACGCAGTTCACGCGGATGCCCTTGTCGGCCAGCAGCTGCGCCATGCCGCCCGACATGTTCTGGATAGCACCCTTCGTCGCCGCGTAAGCGACGAGCGTGGCGTTCGGCTTGTCGGCGTTGACCGAGGCGGTGCTGATGATCGCGCTGCCCGGCTTCATGTGCGCCACGGCCGCCTTACAGAGAAAGAAGTTGGCATAGACGTTGGTGCGGAAGGTGCGGTCGAACTCTTCGGCGCTGATCTCCCCCAAGTCCTTGTGGCTCATCTGAAACGCCGCGTTGTTCACGAGGATGTCGAGCTTGCCGAAGCGCTGCACGGCGGTGTCGACCAGCTTCCTGCAATGCGCCTCCTCGCAGATGTCGCCCGGCACCGCGACGCACACCCTGCCTTCGCGCTCGATCAGTTCCTTGCAGGCCTGTGCATCGGATTCTTCCTGCGCCAGGTACGAGATCAGCACGTCTGCGCCTTCCCGCGCGAAGGCAAGCGCCACGGCGCGGCCAATGCCGCTGTCTCCGCCTGTGATCAGTGCCGCTTTCCCCTTGAGTTTGCCGCTCCCGACATAAGAGGTCTCGCCGAAGTCCGGCTTGGGCTCCATCTTCGACTCCAACCCGGGCGGCGACTGCTCCGGTGTGTCGAAGGGCGGACGGGGGCCTGCGTGCTGTGGGTCTGTCATGGTGCGCTCCGTTTCGGTTGCGGGTTCGAATGGGTTCGGCTCCCAAGCTACCCTTCGGCCCGCGTGCTTCCATCGGACAAGTGCTCGACCTCGCGCCTCCTTGCCGCGAATCGGGGGCGCGCGACTTCGGCCACTCCCCAACCTCGGGCTCGCACGGGGCCCCGTCCTTCAGACTCAGCCCCCGCGTGCCTGCATCCCGTCTCGCCGGCAGTAGCGCACGCTTTGCGCATCTCGCGAAGGCACACCCATGACAAACGACAACATACCCAGCTCCGACGGCCACTCCCTGGAGTACCGCGGCTTCCGATTCGAACTTCGCGTGGAGGCGCAGCGAGGCGGCTATCGCCCGGTCATCGTTCTTGTGCGTACGCCCGCGGATGAGGAAGAGACGCAACTTCCGAACGACACGGAAGAGATCGTCTACAGCACCGCGGCGGAGGCAATTCGACATGGAGAGCAACAAGCGATGCGCTGGGTTCACGACCGCACCGGCGACCGGCGAGGCCAGTTCTAAGCACTTTTGCAGATCGCCTGTGTGCGCGGATGGCCGCGCAGCATCCGGCGGCCCTCGCCACCGTCGCGAACACGCATGTTGCGGCTTCCAGCTCGATGCGCCCCAACCCCAAGCCTCAAACGCTGGGCCCCCATCGCGCCAGCGGGTGGAGAGCTACTTCGCCTTCTCAGCGGCGTCCGCGGTGTCTGCATTGGTCGAGCTGCGGCTGCCCTTGAGGTACAACTCCACATCGGCCGCTTTGTCGCCGACCTTGGTTATGGCCTCAGCCAGCTGTTCGTCGGTCACGCCGAATTCGCGGGTCCATCGCTCGACCTGCGATGCGTCGTGCCTGTCGATGCGGGGTGTCGTGGATTCGTTCGGATTTGTCATGAGGTCTCCTGTTTGGTGCTGAAAGAAGTTCCGCTCAGAGCGGCAGCGTCCGCTCGGCGTCGGCGGCGAGAGGCGCCAGGGGTCGCGGCCCCGAAGGCGTCAGCACGACTTTTCGGCACTCCTCCTCCGCCTTTTCGAAGATCTCGTAGCCGCGCGCCGCGTCTTCCAGCGCCATGTGGTGGGTGATGATTACTTCGGGCTTCAGGTCGCCCGCCTGGATGTGTTCGAGCAGCTTGGGCATGTGCTGCTGCGCATGCGTCTGGCCCATCTTGAAAGTAAGGCCCTTCTCGAAGGCATCCCCGAACAGGAAGCCGTGGATGAAGCCCGCGTACACGCCGGGCACGCTGACCACGCCGCCACGGCGCGTGGCCGCGATGGCCTGGCGCAGCGCCTTGCCGCTGGAGCCTTCCAGCTTGAGGTCGGTCATCACGGTCTCCAGCGTGCTGCCCTTGGCCTCGAAGCCGACCGCGTCGATGGAGGCATCGACGCCGCGGAAATCGGTTCGCTCGATGATGGCGCCTGCGGGGTCGTCGATGTCCTTGAAGTTGATCGGTTCAACGCCGTACGTGGCGCGTGCGAACTCGAGCCGATAGGCGTGTTCGTCGACCATGAAGATGCGCTCGGCCCCCAGCAGCCGTGCCGAAGCCGCTGCCATCAGGCCCACCGGCCCGGCGCCGAAGATGGCCACCGTCGAGCCCGGCCCCACTTCTCCGTTCACGGCCGCTTGGTAGCCGGTGGGCAGGATGTCCGAGAGAAACAGCACCTGCTCGTCGGCCAGTCCCGGCGGGATCACCAGCGGACCCACGTTCGCCTTGGGCACGCGCACGTATTCTGCCTGCCCGCCGGGATACCCGCCGTACAGGTGCGAGTAGCCGAAGAGCCCGGCGCCGGAACGCACATTCTTCTTGTTGAGGATGGCCCCGCGCCCAGGGTTGGTGGTCTCGCACGCGGCAAACAGCGTCTTGTTGCAGAAGAAACACTGGCCGCAGGCAATGGTGAACGGGACGACCACACGATCGCCCTTTTTCAGGCGCGTCACGCCCTTGCCGGTTTCTTCCACGATGCCCATGAACTCGTGGCCCAGGATGTCGCCGGACTCCATGTCGGGAATCTTGCCGCGGAAGATGTGCAGGTCGGAGCCGCAGATGGCCGTAGCGGTCACGCGCAGCAGAACGTCGTCGTCCTGCTCCAGCACCGGATCAGGTACCGTTTCGACGCTGACGTTCTTGGATGACTGGTAGGTCAGGGCTTTCATGGCGGGGTGTTCCTTTGATGGGGTGGAAAGCGTGAAGAGATTCATTGATGGGCTGCCCCAACGGTGAAAATTAGGTCTAGCAACCCGGCCTCGTTGTAGGAGCACAAGCAGTCGGCGTGCGCGCCGCTCCGCCATTGCCGATAGCTGCTCGCGCTTGGCCGTCCTGAAAGTTCAAAGCGCGACCGGGGTGCATTCAGCTCGCTCGTCGCGCTGGGTATCGATCCGGTGGGAGCAACGGCTGGCCTTCATCGGCATTCTTGCTTGTCATTTGCCTCTCGCATGAATGACAAAGCCGCCCTTCAAGGCGGCTTCGAGAGGGCTGCGCCGTCGCCGGCACTAAGCCATAACTGCCATCTCGGCCATCAGCTCTTCCTTGCGGGCCGCGAGCGTCTCGCGCATCCCGACGAGGTCGAGCTTGCGCGCCGCCCTCGCCTTGGGGAAGAGTTCGTTCCGCTCCTCCTTGACGTGATGATCGATGTACTCCCCCAGAACCTTGACCTTGGCGTCGAACATGTCGTCGACCTCGGCAGCATCCTGCAACTGGCCAATGAGGTCCTTCGCGCTGGCGTGCTCGACGTCGGCCTCATCCAGCAGGTCGGTGTCCTTGATGGCTTCGCGCACTGCGGGATAGAAGATTTCTTCCTCGATCTGGGTATGGACGGTCAGCTCCATGCAGATCTGCATCGCCAAATCGCGCCTCTTGGCGCGTGCGGAGGCCGACTTCGAGGAGGTCAGCTCTTCATAGGCGGCGAACATTTTCTTGACGTTCTTGTGATCCGTATCCAGCAAGGAACATGCATCTGGTGCTGCGCGTTTGGTGGTCATCGTGGAATCTCCTGTGTTGTGGAGTACCGTAGATTGCAGTTCGGCCGGAGCGCCGCGGTAGGACCGCTTCTCTATGACGCGTCGGGCGCTTTCAAGATCGCGGGTTGCGCGAACTGTCTCTCTCTGAGCCGCGCTTGCGACGACCGCCTACATCGGCAGCCTGCGAAGCCTCGCAAGGTGGCTTTTTTGGAGTGACCCGCCATGACGGACGACAGCAACAAAACCGCGCTCGACCGCAAGCTTGTTTCGCTTGAACAAGACTACGAAGTGCGTGATGGGTCCAAAAGCCTGGGATGCACTCCCGGCGAGCTTCGCGCGGCGGTAAAGGCGGTAGGCAATTCCGCCGAGAAAGTCCGCGAGCACTTGGCAAAAAAATAGCACGGCGGCGACACTGTGACTCAAGGGGACGCGCTGTCGCTCTATCGAGCGAAGCGCAATTTCACGATCACGAGCGAGCCCGCCGAAGGTGGCAAGGCCAACCCCGGTGCGCTCTCGTTCGTGATTCAAAAGCACGCCGCCTCTCGCCTTCACTACGATTTCCGTCTTGAGCTGGATGGCGTGATGCTGTCTTGGGCGGTTCCCAAAGGCCCCAGCTTCGACCCGAAGCAGAAGCGGATGGCCATCCATGTGGAGGACCACCCGATCTCCTACTCTTCCTTCGAGGGGACCATCCCGCCGAAGCAATATGGCGCCGGCACCGTCATCGTCTGGGACAACGGCACCTGGGAACCCGTAGGCGACCCGCGTGCGGGACTCGCTGCGGGCAAGCTGGTCTTCCGCCTGCATGGCCAGAAACTCGAAGGCCTCTGGGAGCTGGTCAACATTGCCAAAGGCGGTGAAAAACAAGAGCCATGGATCTTGTTTAAGAAGAAGGATGAATTTGCGCGACCGCACGCTGAATATGACGTCGTGACGACGTTGCCGGACAGCGTGATCGCCAAGCCGCTGAAGAAAAAGACCCGGCAGCTCGCGCTGTCGAAGACGCAGGCGGTGCCATCGAACCCGCCGGCTGGTGCGCGCAAGGCGCCTCTACCCCAGACCATCAAGCCGCAGCTCGCCACTCTGGCAGCTGGGATCCCGTCTGCCGGCGAATGGCTCTACGAAATCAAGTTCGACGGGTACCGGCTGATGGCCAGGATCGAAAAGGGTAAAGCCGCTCTCATCACACGCGGCGGACATGACTGGGCGGCGAAGATGCCCGGGTTGGTGGCGGAGCTCAAAACGCTAAGCTTGAACTCCACGTTTCTTGACGGTGAGATCGTCGTGCTCGGCGCGAACGGCGCACCCGATTTCAGTGCCCTGCAGAACGCCTTCGACCGCAAACAAGGCGCTGATCAGATCGTCTACTTCGTGTTCGATGCGCCCTTCTTCGAAGGCGCCGACTTGAGGGACGTACCGTTGAAGGATCGCCGCGCGCTGCTGCGCGATTTTTTCGAGCAACGCGCCACGGAGCACGTGCGGTTCAGCGCCGACTTCCCGGCAGATCCCGCTTCTATTCTTCGGTCTGCCTGCCAAATGCAGATGGAGGGCGTGATCGCAAAGCGGGCTGATGCGCCATACGTCTCTCGCCGCAGCGAGATGTGGCTGAAGCTGAAGTGCAAGCTTCGGCAGGAGTTTGTTGTCTGTGGCTACACCGATCGGACCGACAACAGTGCTCAGATTGGAAGCCTGCTTCTCGGCATCCACGACGACAACGGCGATCTGGTGCCCGCCGGCAGCGTAGGGACTGGCTGGAGCGGAGTCGAGGCCGAGGAAATCATGCGAAAGCTCCTGCCGCTGGCCGTAGCGGCATCCCCGTTCGGCAAGGGCGCGTCGAAGCCGGGGCGATGGTCGAAGAGGAAGGCAGGAAGCGAGCACTGGGTGAAGCCAGTGCTGCTTGCGGAGGTTTCTTTTGCCGAGTGGACGCCTGATGGTCAGGTCAGACATGCATCCTTCATCGGGCTACGGGACGACAAGCCGGCCGAGGCCATCGTGAGAGAACAGCCGAAGGTTGAGGGCGCACCGGCCGCGGCCAGCGCCGGCAGCAAGCTTGCCGTGGCCGGGACAGGCACCGGCACGGGCGTGAAAGTCAGCCATGGTGAGCGCGTGATCGACGCGAGCACAGGCGTGACCAAGCTCGACCTGGTGCGGTACTACGAATCTGTTGCCGAGTTCATCCTTCCACACCTGAAAGGTCGTCCTTGCTCGCTTGTGCGCGGACCTTCCGGCGTGACGGGCGAGCTCTTCTTCCAGAAGCATGGCGAGAAGATCGGAATCCCGGGCATCACCGAACTGCCCGAAAGCCTCTGGCCGGGACACACGTCGCTCCTCGAGGTGGGCAATGCGAAGGCGCTGGTCGGCGCCGCGCAGATGAACGTGATCGAATTTCACACGTGGAATTCGACGGCCAAGGCCATCGACAAGCCTGATCGGATGATTTTCGACCTCGATCCTGGCGAGGGGACGACCTGGGAGCACATCCAGGAAGCGGCGACGCTCATGCGAACGATGCTCGACGCCCTCGGGCTCGAGTCTTGGCTGAAAACGAGCGGCGGCAAGGGTCTGCACGTCGTGGTGCCGCTGGCACCGCGCTATGACTACGACACGGTCAAAGGCTTCTCCCAGGCCATCGTCCAACACATGGCCAAGACGATTCCCATGCGCTTCGTCGCCAAGAGCGGGCCAAGCAACCGCGTGGGAAAACTTTTTATCGACTACCTGCGCAACGGTCATGGCGCCACCACTGCGGCGGCATTCTCAGCGCGCGCGCGCCCGGGTCTGGGTGTTTCGATTCCGGTGAGCTGGGACGACCTCCCGAAGCTCAAGAGCGGCGCGCAGTGGAACGTGCGCACCGCGCGCGAGCACCTGTCATTCCAGATTTCCGACCCGTGGGCCGGTTACTGGAAGGCGCGCCAGCCGCTGGCAGAGGCGATGAAGTTGCTGGGGTACAAGCGTTGACAGGCATCGGGATTGCCAAGAGGAAGCTATGCCCATGCATAGCCTCGGCATTCGCCAGCGTCCGCGCCGGAAGGCGGACCTCCCCGGCGTGCTGGCATGCTGAAAGTTCTGCTGGCGTGCCTTGGCCCATTTGCATTGCGCGAACCGCGTCCGCCGGGTCAGTTCCTCGACGGCCCGGCGCCGTGCGCCGCGACGATTCGGTCTGCGGCCGCTGCGCCCATGCTTCGATGCGCTAGAAACCCAAGCGCACCGCACGCAGCTGCTCGCTATGACGTGCGTCCCAGCGCAGGGTTCGCAGTCTCTGCAGGCTCGTCTTCGGTCTGCGCCTGGGAATGCGCTCAAGCTCCAATCTCAGACACGGTGCGTCGAAGTGCGCCTACGCGTTAGCGCAGAGGTTAGATTGAACCTTCGGCCATGAGCACCTCTTGCCTGGCATCACCTCTCACGGTTTTCCAACGAGCGGCGCCGTCGCACCGACCGTTGAGCCGGGAAGTGCCATGGTCAGCTTGGTGATCTTTGACGGCCCAGTCGACCGCCAAGCCAATGAGCACCCTGAAACCATCAATTGAACGACCAACCCCAGTGCACAGGAGAATGAAATGAGCGACATACCCGTCAGCGGTTCCGGCGACGGAACCCGCCCCGCCACCAGCGGCGGCGTGGACAACATGGGAGCGGGTGAAAGCTTCACCGGCAAGAAGACCGCAGCAGGCGAAGACGTGTCCGGCCCCGGTCCTGCCGAGCGTATGCAGGACAAGCGCAAAAACGTGGAAGCCACGAAGCAGGACGACTCCGCGGCGTTCGGCCTGACCGAGGACCTGACGCCGGCGTCCAATCGCGAGCCCGGTGCCGGCCAGGGTGCCGCTTCAGACGCCGCGCCCGACAAAAACTCACGCGAGGCCGCAATCCGTCGCGCGGCCTACGAGGCCTATCAGCGGCGTGAGCGTGAGGGCGGCAGCGCCGGCAGCGAAGAACAGGATTGGCTGCAAGCCGAGCAGGAAGTCAACCAGAAGGCAAACGCCACCACCCCGGACCAAGGAACTTGAACATGGCGACGAGCAGCATCCTGGGCGGTGAGCGCCCTCCCCTCGAACCCAAGGGAACCGACGAAGAAAGCCTGGGCCCCAGCGACTCGAGCGACAGCGGCAGCGATGCCCTGGGCACGGGCGACCGCGCGGCCACCGAGGGCGGCGAGGCCGGCTTCGAGGAAGCCACCAATGCGGACATCCTGCCCGACAGGGTGGGAGTCTTGCCCGATGACGCCTTCGAAGCGTCGACCTCCATCGACGACCTCGATGCTGCAAGCGCCGACGAACTTGCCGCCGAAGGCGAACAGAACGAAGGAGACGACAGCAATACCGAGGACGCCTGATGCCACGCAACACGGAAGGGGCATCGACGAGATCCAGGCCGCCCGCGCGCGGCGTCGAAGAGGTATTGCGCAGCGTCTTTGGCCACGTGCACCTGCGCCGCGGCCAGGCGGAGGTGATCGAGCGCGTCATGGCGGGCTTGCCGACCCTCGCGGTGATGCCAACGGGCGCAGGCAAGTCGCTGTGCTACCAACTGCCGGCGCTGCTGCTCGAGGGCAAGACGGTGGTGGTATCACCGCTCATCGCGCTCATGAAGGACCAGTGCGACCGGCTGCGGCAGTTGGGCATCCACGCGGTGCAGGTCAACAGCGCGCTCAACGCCGACGAACTCGCGCAGGCCGAGCGCGACATCGCAGACGGCAGCGCGCGCATCGTGCTCACGACGCCCGAGCGGCTGGCGGAGCCCGATTTCCTCGAGCGCATGGGTGCGCACCCGACCGCGCTGGTCGTCGTGGACGAGGCGCATTGCATTTCGCAGTGGGGGCATGACTTTCGCCCTGCCTTCCTCGAGATCGGGCCGGCCATCAAGGCGCTGCGCAGCCCGGGCGTCCTTGCGCTGACGGCCACAGCCGGGGAAGAGGTGGTCGCCGACGTGATGAAGCAACTGGGCATTCCCCGCACGGGCCTGGTGGATACCGGCGCCTACCGCGACAACCTGCAATTCGCGGTCGAGCAACTTGCCGACGAGGGCGAGCGTCTGCGCCGCACCGTCGAGCTCGTCGCCCAGGAGCCGGGCAGCGGCATCGTGTATGCCTCGACCGTGAAGGCCGCTCAGCGCACCTTTGATGCGCTGAAGGCACGCGATGTGTCGGTGGCGCTCTATCACGGCAAACTCGGTTCGCGCGAGCGCACCGCCGCACAAGAGGCCTTCATGGCAGGCGACGTGCGGGTCATGGTGGCGACCAATGCGTTCGGCATGGGCATCGACAAGCCCGACATACGCTTCGTGCTGCATGGCCAGATGCCTTCGAGCTTACACGCCTACTACCAGGAAGCGGGACGCGCCGGGCGCGACGGCCAGCGTGCGCGCTGCACCCTGCTCTTTCACGCCAAGGACCGGACGGTGCAGCAGTTTTTTCTCGCCGGCAAATATCCGCAGCTCGAAGACCTCGACGCGATCTACCGGCAGTTGTTGGCGTCATCGCCCGATCCCTTGGGCTGGAACGCCGATGGCCTGCTCGACGCGCTGGAGCGGCCGCGCACGCGGGTGCAGGCCGGCATCGCGCTGCTCAAGCAGGCACAGGTGCTCAAGGCCGACCGGCGCGGACGCCTGTGGGTGCGCAAGACCGAGACCACCGAAGCCGAGTTGCAGGCCTTGCTCGAAACCTACACGCAGCGGCGAGAGCAGGACCGCGAGACGCTCGAACGCATGGTCGCGTATGCGCAGTCCGGTCGGTGCAGGTGGCAGCTGCTGCTGGGCGATCTCGACGAGTCAGCGCGCCTTGAGCGCTGCGCCACGTGCGACAACTGCCGCCGTATTGCGGCCCACGAGGCGGCCCTGGCGCAACCCATCATCGTGAGCACCGGGAACGCAGCGCCGTCTTCGGAAGTGTTGTCGGCCTTCTGTATCGGCGACGCCGTGAAGGTCCAACGCTTCGGCCGGGGCACGGTGATTGCATGGGACGGCAGCTCGGTCACGATCGGGTTTGACGATGGAAGCGAGCGCTGCTTTCATCCGGACTATGTGACCGGTCTACGCCGGCCTAGCGCGCGCGCCGCAGCCATAGCGAAGTCCTTGCCGGCATGCGCTCGTGCGGCCTGACGCCTGCTCGGTAACAGCAGGCGGACAGCGCAGCCTGTCGCCGCCCCTGCAACAGGAGATCAAGGGCACACTGCGGCAAGCTTCACTTCTCATCGTGAAGTCCCGGAAGATTCATTGCAATCCAACCGCGTTGGGAGCCCTGCATGACTGAACCCTCGCAAAATGAGCTGCGACGCATATCCGTCCATGTGGAGGAACCCGAGCCCGGCGCCTTCAAATGGGTGTTGAGCGAGGCCGGCTCAGACGGCGCTGACGACTGGCACGCCCTGAAACGAGCGCGCAAAGCCGAGCGCACTTTCCATGCGGCGATGGCAGAGGGGCTGGCCGCCCTCGAATCGCTCACGAATAACCTGGACATCGGGCCTCGAGCACCGTTACTCGCCGATTCCGGATCTGAAGACCCGCGCTCCGGCAAGCGCGCCAAGCGGACTACGAGGCACCGGCAGAAAGCGGACTCCGAACAGGCCAAGCTCACCGCCTTCGGATTCGGCGTCCTCAGGTAGCGACGTTCCAGCGGCGGCCGGCCCGCGATCGCCGCCGGCTTGCTCCCAAAGCGCCTGTGAAGCGCCGGGTACCAGGTTGCGCCGTTCGAGCGATGGCTCGCGCTGCCCCGCTCAAGGCTGGGAATATCAACTTCTGGGCCCGTTCCTGTCTAAGAACTTCGCGAGCACCATCTCACCCTGGATGGTCACGATGGCCCGCACATGGCCAGCGCGGCTTACTGGACACCGGCGCAGCTCGTTGCGCATCACACGAAGAACGGCTGCAACCTGCCTCCCGGCGACTTGATGGGCTCGGGCACGCTGTCAGGGCCGGCGCGTTCGGAACCCGGATCGCTGATGGAGCTGACGACCGGCGGCAAGGCGCTCATCGAGCTGCCGAACGGTGAGAGGCTGGCCTTTCTCGAGGACAACGACACGCTGATCTTGGGAGCATGGTGCGAAGCCCCGGGCGCAGCGCGGAGCGGGCTGGGCGAAGCACATGGAACCGCCTTTCGCTGAAGGGCCGGGTTGTCACGGTCCTGGCCGCCATGCCCCTTCGTTCGTGCGCATGTTGCTTGCGCCCAATTTGGTGGCACTCCAGGTCGCGGACGTCTACGCGCAAGTCGGCGAACGGCGCCCCCGTCTGGCCACCGCGCAGCCGCAGTTCCCCGCGTCGGCGCGCCGGACTGAATTGACTGCCAAGTCGAAACCCTCGATGCGCCCCTGTGCAGGCAAAAAGCGCGAAATGCAACACGCTGGCAGCGGTTCTGTTTCGCAACCGACTACCTGATCTGGCAGTTGTCGCGCAGCCATCGGTCAACAAAAATCAGGCTCCTTCCTGCATGGAGCCAGCGATGCGCACACTCTTGATCGACAACCATGACTCCTTCACCTACAACCTGTATCAGTATCTCGCCGCATGCAATGGCGAGACACCGCTGGTGGTCAAGAACGATGAGAGGGCCTGGAGCAAAATCGAAGAGCTCGAATTTGACAACATCGTGATCTCGCCGGGACCGGGGCGTCCTCAGCGTCCGGGGGACCTTGGTATTTCGGCCGACGCGCTGCAGCACGCCCGAGTCCCTGTGTTGGGTGTCTGCCTCGGCCACCAGGCCATTGCCCATCATTGCGGCGCGAGAGTTGATCTCGCCACACGGCCGATGCACGGGCGACTCGATCGCATCGACCACCGCGCGACAGATATCTTTCGCGGCATTCCCAACCATTTCGAAGCGGTGCGCTACCACTCGCTGGCCGTCTACGATCTGCCGATCGAACTCGAGGCGCTCGCCTGGGCCGGCGACGGGACTTTGATGGCCCTGCGCCACAGGTCGCGACCCTGGTGGGGCGTACAGTTTCATCCAGAATCGATTTGCACCGAATACGGGGCACGCTTGCTGAACAACTTTCGCGAACTCACGCTGGCCTGGCGAGATCGCCAGAGTCCCGCCAGCACGATGGGCAGTTTCCTGCCCGAATTCAAGCTCGGCAAGACACCTGCCCTCTCCGTTCATGCACATTGCATCGACGTCTTTCCAGACCCTGAGGCTGTCTACGCAACACTTTTTGCAGATGCCTCGACGTCGTTCTGGCTCGACAGCAGCTTGGTCGACGGCACACGCGCGCGCTTCTCCTTCATGGGGGACGATACAGGTCCATTCGCTAAGCGCGTCACTTATCGGACGGACGGCGCCGAACTCGCGATCCACGCCCATGGCGCGGTCGACATGCGCCGCCAGAGCATCTTCGACTATCTGCATGAGCAACTGCCACCGCCCCATCCTCCATCGACAGCCCTGCCCTTCGACTTCACCGGTGGCTTTGTCGGGTATTTTGGCTACGAACTCAAGCGCGAGTTTGGCGGAGGCGATACGCACCGTGCGGCCACACCGGATGCGGTGTGGATCCTCGCCGATCGATTCATCGCATTCGACCACCTCGATCAGCGCAGCTGGGTGGTGTGTCTCGACGGGGCGCGGCTTTCGACATCGAATGCGCACTGGGTCGACACGGTCACGCGGCGACTCCAGGAGGGCATGCCAGCTGAACCGCTCAGTACGGCGGATGCCGCGCGTGCGGTGGGACCGCTTCGCTGGCTCGTCGACTTGCCGGACTACAGGCAACGCATCATGCGCGCACAAGACGAAATCCTCCAGGGCGAGACCTACGAGGTGTGTTTGACCAACCAGCTCATCGGATCGGGCTCCATGGATGCGTGGGCCGTCTATCGAGCCCTGCGCGCGCGCAGTCCTGCACCGTATGCGGTCTTCTTGAAGACGCCGGAGTTGGCGGTGCTGTGCGCATCGCCGGAACTGTTCCTTCGCATCCACGCAGACGGCAGCGTGGAATCCCGTCCGATCAAGGGAACCGCGCGCCGCAGCGATGATGCCGACGAGGACCGGCACATCATGGAAGAACTGGCGGGCGATGAAAAGACACGCGCAGAGAACCTCATGATCGTGGACCTGCTGCGCAATGACCTCAATCGGGTCTGCGACGTGGACACCGTCCACGTGCCCGCGCTGTTCGACATCGAGACCTATGCCTCCGTCCATCAGATGGTCAGCACGATCCGTGGGCGCTTGCGCGCTGGACTGAATGCGATCGATTGCCTGCGGGCAGCATTTCCGGGTGGGTCCATGACTGGAGCGCCAAAGGAGCGCACGATGCGCATTCTCGACGCGCTCGAAGACGCAGCGCGGGGGGTGTACGCCGGCAGCATAGGCTATCTCTCGCTCGACGGGACCGCGCAATTGAACATCGTGATCCGGACCATCGTCAGCGCGGCCGGGCGCGTGTCGATCGGCACGGGCGGCGCCATCGTCGCGCAGTCGCGGCCCGACGCGGAGGTGGCCGAGATCATTCTCAAGGCCCGTGCCCCAAGGGAGGTGCTGCTGCAGTGCGGTAGCGCTCCAGGCCCGATCCAGGTTCCCGAGCCAATCCCGCCGCCGTTGTTCCCTCCTGCATCGCACGATGTCGCCGGGGAATGACGTCGGCGCAGAACCGCCGCGGCATCGCGCTGATGATCATCGCGATGGCGTGCTACGCCCTCAACGACGCGTTCGTCAAACTGACGCTCCACGCATTTCCCACGGGTCAGGTTCTCACCGTCCGCAGCGTGGCCGCTGTCGCGGTGCTTGCGGCGGTCTCATGGCGCCGTGTCGATACGCCGCGATCAGGATGCGATCTGTGTCAGCCTATGCTGGCCCTGCGATGCATCCTGGAGATCACCACGGCCGTCACGTCGGTGCTCGCACTCGCGCGCGCTTCCTTGGCAATCGTCAGTTCGCTCATGATGACGGCGCCGTTGCTGATCGTGGTGGCCAGCATCGCACTGCGATGGGAGCCCGCGCGTCTTGTCCGGTTGTTGGGAGCGTTGGTCGGCCTTGCAGGCGCACTTCTGGTCCTGCGACCGTTCGAACCTGCCGCAAGCGAAGGCGTCGGCTTTGCGTGCCTCTGCGCAGCATCCTTGGCCGCCAGAGACATGGTCACCCGTCGGTTACCCGCCTCGCTGAGTTCTGCGGCGGTGGCCACCGCCACGACTCTTGCGGTCTGCGCAGCAGGTCTGGTGATTGGCGTCGCGTCGGACGGGTCATGGAGTTCTCTCGCGCGCCGCGAAACGCTGGCGCTCACAGGCGCCGCGATCTGCTCGGCCTCGGGCAACTATGCGCTCATCGCAGCATGCCGCAAGAGCGACTTGTCAGCCGTCACACCTTTCCGCTACACGCTGGTGGTGTGGTCATGTCTGCTGAGCTACCTGGTATGGGACGACATACCGGACTTGCCGCGTCTCGGAGGGATCGTGCTGATCACGGTTGCCGGCCTGATGACGCTTCGCTGCGCGCGTCACGACTGATGCCTGCACCTGCGAAGCCAAGGGACTTCTGGCTCTTGCGTCGAAGCATCCCGCGCCCGGCCTGCGAGATCGACGCGCTACACAGGACTCCATGGCGCGCCGGATGCGCCGGGTTGTGGAACTCTTCGACGGGCCAATGATGGAGTGGGAGCGCCATGCCAACGCGCACAACGGCTAAGCGTCGCGACATCGCAGGCTCAAATCGAAGATCGCTCGGCCTGGCCGCACATCTTGCATGTTTAATTCTTCGAGATCCGCCATGTTGTGCCACACGGCGGGAAGCTGCGCTGCTCGCAGTCGTCGGGGCAAGATGACCGCGGCGAACACTCGCACGCGACCAATGACGATCCTGGATTGACGTGCGGCTCAACACGATCGGAGCGATGGGCTCGCCTGACGGGCGCGGAAGCGCGAGGTCTTCGCACCAGACACAGCGCCGGCGCCGCGATCCCTCGGACGCGGCAAACTCGCGCGACCTCGTTCGCCTCGCACGCTCATCGGCGCAGGGCGAAAACAGCGCACAGGTAGCGCAAGGGCGCCTCCATCACGCTCTCGACGCCATGCGGCATCAAGGCGTCGAACAACAACGCGTCGCCCTGTCCGATGACGAACCGCTTCGGCCCATACCGATAGCGCGCTCTGCCAGCGAGCACATAGATGAACTTCAGGCCGTCTTGCGTCAGGCCACCTGGCTGCGTTATGCATGCATCCATTCGCACCAGGCTCGGTGAAATTTCCATGTCGCCAGAAATGAGGTGGCCCAGGAGTTCATAGCATCCACCCGTCGCGCCCGCAAGGCTGTCGACCGGGATCCCTCGGCCTGCCGGCACATGCTGGAAGTCGAGCCGGTCGGTGTGCTTCATGAAGAACTGAGAAATGGATACGCCCAACCCGTCGGCGATACGCTCCAGCGTCTCGATGGATGGCGATGCGAGGCCACGCTCGACCCGCGAGAGCATCGAGCGGGACACTCCAGCGCGGGTGGCGAGTTCACCGCCCGATGTGCGCGTCGCGGTACGCAGCGCGTGAATTTGCGCGCCGATCATGGATGCGCAGTCGCTGCGCGCGGCGCGCGCTGGCACCGGGCTCGCGGACGTCAGCCGCGCCGGCAGCTTGAGAACCCTTGCGGTAGGGAATGGCGAAGGCATGCGGCTCATGGGCGGCGCGTGTATGAGATTCGACGCTCTGGACAAGCGGCTAAGTACCGGCAGTGCCCGCCGCCTGCCAGGCCGTGCAATGACCCGGCACGCAGCGACCGCGTCCATCGTGCGGATACCGTCATGCGGTCCAGGTCTCCCCAGGGGCGCTGATGACTTCGAGCTCGAGACGGCAGGTTTCCTCGATGATCAGGACATACAGTGCGCGCAGAAACTCGCCGCGTATGCCGTGATTGACGGCAAACTCGGCTGCCCGCGCCTGTACGACACCGACGCGTTGCGGTTGCATCATCGGGATCTCGTGCATGCGCTT
The DNA here is from genome assembly GCF_979254005.1 of Variovorax sp. AC103. NCBI lineage: Bacteria > Pseudomonadati > Pseudomonadota > Betaproteobacteria > Burkholderiales > Comamonadaceae > Variovorax > Variovorax sp. AC103. The sequence continues at coordinate 22,257 of NZ_CEEDFC010000005.1, forward strand.
GTGAAGGCCGATGCGGCAGCAGCAATCCAGTCGCTGCCTGAGGGTTTCCAGCAAACGCCAATCAATGCCGTCAAGTTCATCGCGCAGTCCCTGCAACGCGCTGAGGACTTCGGGGTTGTCTTTCGGGTGGTCGGCGCGAGAGGCGCCGCCTGACGCGGCGGAAGTTTCCATGGTGGCACTCTGGAGTGGGTTGTCGATGTGCCGATCCTTGCGCGCGCTGCCGCTTTCTACAAGTCTTGCATGCGGTGCACACGCGCACCACGTGGCTGCCCCTAGACCACCCGCGCAACCCGCCGCCGAGGCTGCATGACCGGTGGTACGACGCGCGAGGTGCACGAGATGCAATTGCAAGCTGAAAGGTCCTGAGCGCCCGGCGCGCATCGTCGCATTGCGCTCTTGCTTAGCGCAGCGTGCCGTCAGGCTTTAGGAACTGCCAGTTCAGGTAGTTTCGCGGCAATCGCTGTTTGCCTCTAATGGGTACGTAATCCACTCATGGGAGTCCGCATGAACATCGTGACCGGGACGGGCGACTCATTGACGGCAGGTCAACTGTTCGACATGGCGCACTATCGCTACAAAGTCTTTGTGGAGAAGCTGGCATGGGACTTGTCGCCCCGCGGCCGGCTCGAACTGGACCGATTCGATGGCCGCGACACCCTGTACGTGATCGCACGGAAAGACGACGGGGGCGTGCGCGGAGTTGCGCGCCTGCTGCCCACGAATCGCCCCTATCTTTTGGCCGATGCGTTTCCGCAGCTGCTGGGCCCCTGCCCGGCGCCGCGCAATTCCGCAGTCTGGGAGCTATCTCGCTTCGCTGCGATCGATCCTGATGCACCGGCGCAAGATGTTCCTCGATTCGGCGCCTCCGACGATGCTTTGGCCTTGCTTGCAAGCACCATGCGGGTCGCCCGTGAAGCGGGTGCGCAGACGCTGGTGACTGTCTCTCCGGTGGGCATCGAACGCATCCTTCGGCATGCCGGCATCCCGGCTCGTCGCTTGGCACCACCCATGCACGTCGGGCGCCATCACCTTTTCGCCTGCCGCATTGAACTTGGTGCATCCCTTTGCCATCCCGCACGCGCATCTCAGGAGGCCTAGGCGACCGACGCTGCGGCTCGGCACTCAGTTCAAAAGACCCAGGGCTACGGCGCGGGCGACGGCAGACGTCTTGTTGGCCGCCTGCAGCTTGTCCTTCACATTTTTGATATGAAAGTTAACGGTGTTCACGGAGATTCGCAGAAGGATAGCCGCCTCCACCGCGGTCTTTCCGTCAGCCATCCACCGCAGGACTTCGATCTCGCGCGCGGTCAGCCCAGGGTGCCCCACGCAATGAGCCCTGCGGAAGGCTGCAGAGAGTGCGGCGTGTGCGATGGCGACCAGCCAGCTCAGATTCGGCTCGCGCGTTCGGATCTCCACGCGAGACAGCGCCTCGTGCGAACGCGCGAGCGTCAGCATCCCCACAGAGCCACCAGCCTCGAAACAGGACTGTGCCCAGCCGACGCGAAGATCGAAAGCACGTGCCTCGGACCACAACTTGGGAGTGTGCTTGAAGAGTCCGTTGCTCCATACGAGCGGCGCGTTCGAGCGCACCCCATGCGTGACCGTCGGATCGATGCTCAGGTAGTCTGCATCCTGGTACCGGCGAGTCCAGCGCGGGTCATAGTTGCTGATCATGAGCGTCTTCTGCTGGGTGAAGGGCACCCAGATGCGCAAGCCATACGCGCACTGCTCGAACCCCAACCTGCGCACGCTCTCGGCGACGACATCGAACACGTCCGCAACACCCTCGGCCTGTGCCAACGCAGCCCGGATGTCGAGGTCCAGGCCGGCGTCGGGACACACGGGAGCGTGAGGCCATGGCCTGCGGACCCGAACTTGGCTTTCGTGCACCGCGTCGAAGAAGCGCTCTTGAGTTTTCATCGTCAACCCTTTCAGCGAGGCAGTGCGACCGGCTGCAGCCGCCGGGGTATGCCCCATCGCCACACCGGCATAAGATGCATGCGGCGACGACGGCCCGTCGATCAAAGAGTCTAAGGAAAGCTGCGAAGGTCGACAGCGACAAATGTTCCACGGTTCCGGCCACCGGCGCTCACGAGCTACTGACACGTAAAACGAAAGCATCACAGATTCGGCGCCGGTGTTTGCAACGCCAGCGACCGTTGGGGGTGCGTCCTGCCGTGCTAAGCCAATGTCAGAGGTATGGTTCATCTTCCTAGACGGTTTTGATTTGTACGAAGCCAGCTCGGCAATGCGCGCGTTCGAGCTCGCAAACGACACGCTGCGCCAAGAGAAACCGTCGATGACCTACAAGGTACGCACGTTCGCCACTGCAGCAACGCCCGTCCGCAGCCATGCGGAGCCCGCGCTCAAGGTCAGCGCGCTCCCGAGGGACATCCCGCGGCGGGTCGAGCGGCTTGTCGTGGCGGGCGGTCGAAGCGCTACGCAGGCGCTTCGCGATTTGTCGACCTATCAGCCGCTCATCGCTTGGATCTCCCGCCAGCGCCCGCGCATCGGGCAGCTGGCATCGATCGGGGAAGACGCGTTCGTGGTGATGCAATCGGCGATCGGCTCCGCGCGTGCGGCAGCCCGTTCCTTCGACGTTGAGGCCATGGCGACGTTGTCGGGCATGGAGCTCGCTTTGCGCTTCATCACGCAAGATGCGGGTCATCGGATCGCCATGCATATCGCGCAGCAAGTCGCGCCCGCGCCTGAGCGGTTCGGCGCACCGTTCCGCTTTCGCGCGCAGGTGACGGGCGACGAGCGCGTGCTCGCGCTGAACCGATGGATCGTGCTGCACATTCGAGAGTCTTTGACGAACGAAAGGCTGGCTCAGCACCTCGCAATGTCCGTACGTACGTTCTCTCGCTTTTACCGGCGTGCCACGGGTCTCACGCCGGCGCGCGCCGTCGAGCGCATACGGCTCGAACATGCCTGTCATGCCGCCGAAATAACACTCAGGTCGTTCAAGGAGATCGCGCAACGCAGCGGCTTCTCATCGGAGGAGGTGATGCGCAGGGCCTTTCTGCGTGTGCTCGGGATGTCGCCGTCGCAGTACCGCCAGATGTTCTACGGTAAGGTTTAGGCAGCTCGGCGTCACAGGTGCTCCGGCACTGCGTCGCACGGGCCCCAATGCCTGTTTGGCCCATTGCCGGCTGGATGCGGCTGTCGGCCCGGCCGGATCCGATCAGGCGACGCGGCGATTGCGGACACACCTCCTGTTTCATCGCGGGCCCGCCAGAGCCTTGCCTTCCGCAAAGCGACGAGCCTGTGCGTGTCCGTGCCACAGGACAGCCGGGCTGCCGGCCGTCCCTGGTGGCGTTCGATGCCGGATCAGCCTGGATCTTCATCTAGCGACGCCGCCGTCCGTGAGTGTTGAATGCCACGCTCGTGCCCGGCATGTTCACGATCGGGATTTTGTCTGCAGTGCAAGACTGCTGTACCGCATGCAACCCGCGCGTCGCGCCGTCCACTCCAGACAAATCAGCCGGCAAGTGATCCAGGAAAAGGGCTTTGGGTTGCGTCGGGTGCAACGGTTGATTCCTGTTGTTGTGAAAACTAGATTCACCTGCCCTCGAGCGAGCTTGACGCCTCTCATCAGGAAGCACCCGGGCAGCGGCGCAGCTTTGCTGTATGCACGTGATCACGGCCATTCTCAACAAGGACCCCATGCGCAATCTTTTTCCCTGGTGCGCCCTGCGCCTTTCCTCCCTGTCGCCCGTTCGCAGGCGCTACTTGCGAACGCCGATGGCAAGCAAGCGTGGTGTGCTGGCCTTTCTTCTTGTCGCGCTGAGCGGCACCCCTTTGACCTCGCTGGCGACAGAGCCTCCCCCGTTGAAGGTCGGCGCACTGCGGCTGGCCTCTGCGGGGCCGCTGTTCATCGCCCAGCATGAGAACTTCTTCCGGGACGAGGGAATCGTGGTCCAGATCCGATACTTCGACGCGGCGCAGCCGATCGCGCTCGCGGTCACTGCCGGGGATGTCGATCTGGGCGTGACCGCCATGACGGCGGGCTTCTTCAACATCGCAGGCAAGGGGGCACTCAAGGTCATCGCCGGGCAAGCTGCCATCGTCAAGGGCCGTCCCGGCGACATCTTGATGGCTTCCAACGCTGCCCATGCGCAAGGCCTGCGCAAGGCTTCCGACCTTCCGGGTCGCTCCATCGGGATCACCCAGACCGGATCGTCCTTCCACTACGAGCTCGGCATGTTCGCCGGAGCCGAACACTTTGACATTCAGCGGGTGACACTGCGTCCGCTGCAGAGCATGTCGAACATGATGGCCGCACTCAAGACAGGCCAGGTCGACAGTGCGATCGTCTCGCCGCAGGCTGCCGCGGAGCTCACAGCGAGCGGCGAAGCCAAGCTCATCGCGCGGGTCGCAGATGCCGGCGACTACCGCTTCGGCGCACTCTTCGCTGCCACCCGGGTGCTAGAGCGGCAAAGAGATGCCGTCACCCGCTTCGTCAAGGCCTATCGCCGCGGCGCGGCTCTCTACAACGACGCATTCTTCGGCTCGGGCCTGCGTCGCAAGGAGGTCGCGCTCATGATTGGCGAACACATCATGCCCAACGATGCAGCCAGCGAGCGGGTCGCGCAACTGGTGACCGATGGCGCGTACTACGTGGAGCCCGACGCGCCGCTCGATGCGGCCGATGTACAGCGTCAGGTGGACTGGTACCGGTCACAGGGCTTCATCGACGCGACGGTCAGCACAAGCCGGATCATCGACCTGTCGTTCTCGCGCTGAACGATGTGGTCCCAGGACCGATGCCCTCACCGGCCGCGTGCCTGCGACGTGACACTTTTCTCAAAAGGATTTCGATGCGTCTCGATATCGACAACATCTCCCACAGCTACGGTGCTCTGCCCGTTCTTTCCAACATATCGGTCAGCGTGCCGTCCGGCAAGATCCTCGCAATCGTGGGGCCCTCGGGATCGGGCAAATCCACACTGCTGCGCATCATCGGCGGCCTCGAGGCACCCGACAGTGGGAACGTGAGGTTAACGGGTGCGAAGCCAGCCGGGTGCATCAATCCGCTGACCTTCGTCTTTCAGGACTTCGCGCTGTTGCCATGGCGCACCGTGCGCAGCAATGTGGAGTTCCCGCTCGAGGATAAGGGCCTGTCAAGGGAGGAGCGCCGGCGGCTGGTGGACGACGCGCTGCATCGCACGAACCTGACGACGTTCGCGGCAGCGCTGCCCAGGCAGTTGTCAGGCGGCATGCGCCAACGCGTCGGCATCGCGCGCGCCATGGTTGTGCGGCCTGCCGTCCTCATCATGGATGAACCGCTTTCCGCGCTCGACGCGCAGACACGCGAATTGCTCTTGAACGACATCGCCCAGCTGTCTGCGCATGAAGGCTTCACCGGGGTCTACGTCACGCACAACCTCGCCGAGGCCATCCGCCTTGGCCACGCAGTGCTGGTGCTTTCGCGACGTCCGGGCGCCGTCAAGGCCCTCATCACCATCGACACGCCGCTGCTCGAGCGCGAGGCGGACGACCCCGGGCTGCACGCGCAGTCCCGTCTGATCTGGAACCTGCTGCGTGAAGACGCGCTCGACGCGGAGCGTGAACTTGTCTGATTCAACCATCCCCCTTGGCCCCACCCCCCGGCCTGTTGCATTCCGTGGTGGCGGCTTTGCGCCTCGGCGCTTGCCCGCTGTGTCGATCGCGGGTCTTTGTCTGATCGTTTTCGGTTGGCAAGCGTCGAGCAGCCTTGGATGGGTTGATGCGGTCTTTCTTCCCAGCCCCTGGGCGATCTCACAGGTGCTCTGGCACTTGCTAGCCACAGGCGCTCTTTGGAACCATTTGGTCGTTTCCATCACGCGATTGGCCGTCGGGTGGACAGCCGGCACCTTCACGGGCGTGCTGGCAGGCCTGGCGCTCGGGCTCTATTCGACCGCTCGATCGGTCGGGGTGCCGCTGGTCTCCGCGCTGATCACCATCCCCAAGGTTGCGCTGCTGCCGCTGTTTATCGTGTGGTTCGGCATCGGCGAGTGGTCGAAGATCATGATCATCTCGTTCGGCGTCTGCTTCCCCACAGTCATCAGCACCTATGGGGCCGTCGACAATGTCTCGAAGAGCCTGATCCGCATGGCGCAGAGTTTTGAGGTGAACAGTGCAGGCATTGTGCGCAAGGTGGTGCTGCCCGCGGCGTTGCCCGGCATCCTGTCAGGGTTCCGCGTCTCGATCTCGATCGGCATCATATTGCTGGTGACGGCCGAGATGATCGGCTCCAACGAGGGCATCGGCGCTTTCATCCTTGCGGCGGGCAATCTCTACCAGGTCGACAGGCTGCTTGCCGGGGTCGTTCTGCTGTGCAGCCTTGGTCTCACCCTGTCTTCGCTCATCACTATGGCGGAGAAGCGATGGCTGGACTGGCGCTGAGGCGAGCACCGCTGCATTTCCCCCTCGCCCCCGTGAGTTCGTCGAACGCAGGACGCTCGGCACATTTTGCGCCCGGCTGCTTTGGCCGCCCAAAGCGGCAATACATATGTCTCCAAAGCGGACACCCGACGTGCTCAGGCCAGCGACGTTAGCGCCTTCGCAAAAGCACGCATGGAAGCCAACTCGATGCCCTTCGTTCGAATCGGTTTGGTGAAATGAGCCCGCCACCACGTGCACTAGCCGGCAATGGGGGCCGTACCCATCGAACTGCGCGCAACCACCGACGCACTGCACAAGTTGGCGGAGCCATGGAAGCCATGGACTCCTGAGACTGCGTTAGAAATTCACTCTAGCTTCGCGCCTGAGGCCAGCGCAATTCTGCAGCTTCGGGCATCTGCTTCCTGACGTATCCCCAAAAGATGTCAACCGACATCGGCGCAGAAGGGAACGCGCCTTGCTCAACAAACTGCCTTTGTACTTCTGGATCCACCAGCGTCTTGGCCAGTGCGGAGTTCAACGTTTTCAGAATGGGCAGGGCGTCTTTGCGGGCGCCGTGAGGCCACACAAGTTTTCGGTAAAGAAGCCTTTCACCCTATCTGCTCGAAGGTCGGGACGTCCGGCAAAGTCGGTCGACATCTGCGTTGCGATGAGCCGAGCCACGTTGTCGGCCGGGCCCCCTGCGGGCCAGCCAACGACCAATGTGATGGCCCGGATCGGAAACGTGCCTCGCGCATCAACGTCCGCATGGGTCATCAAAAGGCCCATGGCGAGCGAAATCGCCCGTCTGCGAACCATTCTGGCTTGAACTTCTGCTGTTATGTTTGTCGTAGTCTTGTAATAACCGCCCTGTGTGGTTTCTGAATGCACCCACCAGTGCAAGTTAGTGCGAGCGCAAATCCGCAAGGAATTTGCGGGCTCGTTCGCTGCGCGGCTTCGAGAAGAATTCGCCCGGCGCGCCCGCTTCCACCAGGCAGCCCTGGTCCATGAACCAGACGCGGTCGGCCACTTCGCGCGCGAAGTTCATCTCATGCGTCACGCACATCATCGTCATGCCGTCGCGCGCCAGCGACTTCATCACCTGCAGCACCTCGCCCACCATCTCCGGGTCGAGCGCACTGGTGGGTTCGTCGAACAGCATGGCCGGCGGGTCCATGGCCAGCGCGCGCGCGATGGCCACGCGCTGCTGCTGGCCACCAGACAGCTGGCCAGGAAACGCATCGGCCTTCGAAGCCAGGCCCACGCGCTCGAGCAGTTCCAGCGCGCGGGCACGTGCCTGCGCGCGCTTGTGCTTTCGAACCGTCACAGGGCCGAGCATGATGTTCTGCGCCACCGACAGGTGCGGAAAAAGGTTGAAGCTCTGGAACACAAAGCCCACCTGGCTGCGGAAGCTGTTCAGGTCGACCGATGGCGCGTGCACGTCCTGCCCATCGAAGCGAATGGTTCCGCCCTGGATGTTCTCCAGTCGGTTCACCGTGCGTATCAGCGTCGACTTGCCCGAGCCCGAGGGCCCGCACACCACCACGACCTCGCCCTTGCGGACCTCCGCGCTGATGTCGTTCAACGCGCGGTAGTCGCCGTACCACTTGTTCACGAGATCGAAGGCGATGAGGGGGGTGTTGCTGGAAGACATGATCATGCGGCCTGCTTGGGAACGATGGGCGGGTAGGTGACAGACGTGGCGGCGGCGACGGCGGTGGGCGTGGCCCTGTAGCTGCCTTCGCGCCGCCTGGTGATGCGGCGCTCGAGCCAGCGTGCCAGCCGCGTGAGCGAGAAGCACAGACAGAAGTAGATGGCCGCGAGAACGAAGTACACCTGGAACGGCTGCGTCATTAGAGAGCTGTTGATCTGGTTGGCCGCGAAGGTCACCTCATTCACGCTGATCACGTAACCCAGCGAGGTTTCCTTGATGGTGGAGACGAACTGGCTCACCAACGCCGGCACCATGTTGTAGAGCGCCTGCGGCAGCACCACCTTGGTCATGGTCTGGCGGTAGTTCAGCCCCACGGCGCGCGCCGCTTCGGTCTGCCCGCTCGGCAGGCCCTCGATGCCCGCGCGCACGATCTCGGCCAGGTACGCCGCCTGGTAGATCACCAGCGTGATTACCATCGTCGTGAACCCGCTCACCGTGCGGCCCGTGATCACCGGCACGAAGAAGTACACCCAGAAGATGAACATGAGCAGCGGCACGCCGCGGACCACGTACACGACCGCTGCGGCGGGAAAGCGCAGCCAGCCGGATGCGCTCATGCGCGCCAGCGCAATGGCCACGCCCAGCGGAAAGGCGAGCGCCAGGCCCAGCCCGGAGAGCACCAGCGTGATTGCCAGCCCGCCCAGCGGCCCGTTCGGGTATTGCCCCACGAGCAGCAGCACGCCGTACTCGCGCAGGATGAAAAGAATGCTGTCCACGGCTTACCTCGTGCGGATGCGGTAGCGGTTTTCAAGCCCGGCGCCGGCGCTCATGATCAGCAGCGACACGCCCAGGTAGATCACCGTCGAGAGCAGGTACACCTCCACCGTCTTGAACGACTGGCTTTCGATTTCGCGCGTGGCGTAGGTCAGCTCCGCCACGCCCACCGTCATCGCGAGGCTGGTGTTCTTGAACAGCAGCACCGTGTGGCTCACCAGCGTGGGCAGCGCGATGCGCAGCGCCTGCGGCACCACCACCAGGCGCGACGCCTGCAGGTACGACAGGCCCATGGCGCGCGCGGCCTCCAGCTGCGACTTCGGAATCGACCGGATGCCGCCGCGCAGCCCTTCGGATACATAGGCCGCCATGCACAGGCCGATGGCGATGAAGGCCAGCAGGAACTCGCTGTTGTGCGCGTTGAGCCACTGCTGCGCCGCGTGCGGCAACAGCGCCGGCATGCCGAAGTACCAGAGAAAAACCTGCACCAGCATCGGCACGTTCTGGTGGTACTCCACGTAGCTGGCCACGCAGGCCTTCGCCACGCGGCTGTCCGACATGCGCACCACCGCGAGCACCACGCCCAGAACCATGGCAAACAGCCAGACTGCCGCCGTGAGCTCGAACATGGTGAGCACGCCGTGCCATATCCACTGCGGATACTCGCCGCGCGTCAGAACGGAAAAATCGAGCTTGCTACCCATGGCGTGCGCCTTGCTGCATGGCCCCGCTCAGCCCTTGATTGGCTCGATCTTGAAGCCGCGCTGCATCTTGTACGGCGTGCCGGTGCCCAGCCATTTGTTGAAGATCTGCTGCGCCTCACCGGATTTTTCCATGGCCTCCAGCGTGGCGTTCACCTGCTGGATGAAGCCCGCCTCTTCCTTGCGCATGCCGATGCCCCAGGGCTCCAGCACCAGCGAGGGCTCCAGCATCACGATGGGCACGGTAGCCTCGGACTGCTGGCGGAACTTCACAAGGTTCAGCTCCGACACCGCGAACCCGTCCGCCTTGCCCTGCTGCATGGCCAGGAAGGCGTTCGGTGGGTCCTGGAAGGTGATGGTGGTCGCGCCCGGAATCACCTTCCGCACCAGCATCTCCGAGCTCGATCCCTTTACCGCGCTTACACGCTTGCCGTTCAGGTCCTTTAGCGTGGTGAAGCCGCTGTCCTTGCGGGCTGCCACCTTCTGCTCGCTGGCGAAGTACTGGTTGCTGAAGGCGATCTGCTCGGCGCGCTCGGCGCTCCAGCCCAGGTTGGCAATGACCGAGTCGACACGGCCTTGCTGCAACTCCGGAATGCGCGCGGCCACCGAGATGAGCTTCAGCTCCAGCTTCACGCCCATCGCCTTGGCCAGGGCCTTGCAGAAGTCCACGTCGTAGCCTTCCACCTCGCGCGTCTGCGCGTTGGAAAAACTGAACGGCTCCGCCGTACCCAGGGTGCCACAAACGAACACCCCCTTGGCCTTGATGTCGGCGAGCTGGTCTGCACACGCCAGGTTGGACAACAGCGCCAGGCAGGCGCCGGCGATGAGCGTCGATGCGGTCTTGTTCATGGTCTACTCCGAAAGGTTGCGTGGAACAAAAAAGATGTCAGATCAGGTCAGCTCAACTCGGCCACTGCGGCCTGCAGCAGCTGGCCACCTTGGTCGATCACGTCGATGCCCGTGGCGAAGGACATGCGCAGATGATTGGGCATGCCGTATGAGGTTCCGTCGATCGCTGCCACGCCGGCGTGCTCCAGCAGGTAGAGCACCACATCGACGTCGGATGCAAGAAGCTGCCCCGCCCGCGTGCGCCGCCCGATGAGCCCCGCCACGCTGGGGAACACATAGAACGCGCCGTCCGGCGGCGAGCAAGTGAAGCCCGGCACCGCCTGCAGCATCTGCACCATGCGGTCTCGGCGCGTTTCGAACAGGGCTGCTGCCTCGGTCACGGTGTGCTGCGGCCCGTCTAGCGCGATCGCCGCTGCGGCCTGGCTCATCGAGCCGGGGCACGAGGTGCTCTGCGACAGCAGCAGCGTGATGGCCTTGATGAGCGCCGCCGGCCCCGCGCCGTACCCGATGCGCCAGCCCGTCATGGCGTAGGCCTTGGACACGCCGTTGATCATCAGCGTGCGCTCGGCCAACGCGGGCACCACGTTCAGCGGCGACACATGCGCCGCGCCGCCGTACACGAAGTGCTCGTAGATCTCGTCGGTCATCAGCCACACCTGCGGGTGGCGCTCGAGCACCTCGCCGAGCGCGGCCAGTTCGCCTCGCGTGTAAACCGCGCCCGTGGGGTTGTTGGGCGTGTTCAGCACCAGCCAGCGCGTGCGCGACGTGATGGCTGCCTCGAGCGCGGCGGGCGTCAGCTTGAAGCCTTCGGCGGCGCTGCTGGGCACAACCACCGGCGTGCCGCCGTGCAGCGCCACCATGTCCGGGTACGAGACCCAGTAGGGCGCGGGAACGATCACTTCGTCGCCCTCGTTTAGCGTGGCGGCAAAGGCGTTGTAGATGATGTGCTTGGCGCCGTTGCCCACGGCGATGTGCTCGGGCTTGTACGTCAGCGCGTTCTCGCGCAGCAGCTTGTCGACAATGGCCTGGCGCAGGGCCGGCGTGCCGTTGGAGGCTGTGTAGCGCGTGTGCCCCGCCAGCAGGGCCGCGACCCCGCCTTCGACGATGTGGGGCGGCGTTGGGAAGTCGGGCTCGCCGATGGTGAAGTCGACGATGCGGCGGCCTGCCGCGCGCATGGCATCCACACGCGTCTTCGCGGCCATGCTGGGAGAAGGTTTGACGCCGCCAAGGCGATGGGCCAACAAGGTGTTCACGGGACTCTCCGAAAAAATTGAAAGGGAACGATGCGGGGCGCTCGGCACCGTCAGAGGCCGTGCGGCGCGAATGCCTTGGTGAGCCACGACTGCTGCGCGTTGCCGTTGGCAATCTCCGCCTTGATGGCGGCTTCGAAGCGCTCGGTCTGTGCCACCGCTTCGAGCAGGCGCGGCGCCTCGGCCTGCGCAAAGGTCACGATGCCGTCCTCGTCGCCCACCACCATGTCACCTGGCTGCACGACCTGCCCGCCCACGCACACCGGCACGTTGACCGCGCCGGGCCCGTTCTTGTAGGGGCCCCGGTGAGTGGCCGCGCGGGCATAGCAGGGAAAGTCGGCGTGGTGGAAGGCGGCGGCGTCGCGGATGGCGCCGTCGATGACGATGCCGGTGCAGCCGCGCTGCAGGGCGTAACGCATGATGAGTTCTCCCACCAGCGCGTTGGTCGTGTCGCCGCCGCCGTCGACCACCAGCACGTGGCCCGGCGCGGCGTTCATCAGCGCCTTGTAGATCAGCAGGTTGTCGCCCGGGCGGGTCTTGACCGTGATCGCCGTGCCCACCAGCTTGCGCTGCCGGTGAAAGCGCTGCAAGCCGACGATGCCACTCAGGCGCTGCAGGTTGTCGCTGATGTGCGGCGTGGCCACGTTCTGGAACGCGGCCAGCATCTCCAGCGAGGCGGCCGCCGGCGTGGGATGAACGGCAAAACTGGAAGTAACCATGGACACAGCCCTCGAAATCGATTGAATGTCAGGATTGTGAAAGTTGCCTAAAATTTCAAAAAGCGAATTTTTTCCGGTAGTTTTGTGGAAGAAAAAGAAACCGACAAGGGTTTTGCCTGACCATGATGACGTTCAAGCAGTTGGAGGCCCTGTATTGGGTCGTGCAGTCGGGCGGCTTCTCACAAGCCGCCCAGAAACTGCACACCTCGACCTCCGCCGTGTCGAAACGCGTGCACGAGCTGGAAGCTGGCTTCGACCTGGAGTTGTTCGACCGCACCCAGCGCACCGCACGCCTGACGGAAAAAGGCGAGGAAATGTTCGTGCTCGCCAAGAAGTTGCTGGAGCAAAGGGACGCAGCCATCGACCAGATCGGGAAGCCCGAAGTCATCGAGCGCCGCGTGCGCATCGGCGTGACCGAGTTCACCGCCATGACATGGCTGCACCGTGTCGTGGAGGCGATCCAGCGCTACTACCCCAAGGTGACCATCGAGCCCGACGTGGATGCAAGCGGCAACTTGAAGGACAAGTTGCTGAGCGACGAACTCGATCTGGTACTTGTGCCGGATGTGTTCGCGGAGGCTCACCTGCCGAACCACGTGGTAGGCCGGTTCTCCAGCGTGTGGATGTGCAAGCCCGGCTTCGTGGAGCCGGGTAAGCGCTTCAGGCTGCATGAGTTGGCATCGCGCCGGCTGCTGCTGCAGGGCAGCCGGTCGGGTGCAGGGACGGCACACAACAGCTGGATGAAGTCGCTGGGCGTGCAGCCGAGCGACGTCATCATCGTGAACAACCTCGTGGCGATGATGGGTCTGACCATGTCCGGCCTGGGCATCGGCTGCATGCCAGAGGAGTGCTTGGCACCCATGGTGGCCAACGGCTCGCTGATGGTCGTTCCGTGCACGCCGGCTCCGCCCGAAATGACCTACGTGGCAATGTACAAGGGAGACCAGCGGAGCACGCTGATCTCCTCGATCGTCATGCTGTCGCAGGAGTGCTGCGACTTCAGTCGGATGTTCGATATTTCATCCCCAGCGTCTCCCTGGGAAGCTGGAAAGCCATATGTATCGTAGGCGGCAAGACGCATCGCTCAGGGCCTTCATGACACTGCGCCCCAACCAACGCAACCCTCTAACTCGATGAAGCAAAAACCATCCCGCTAGCAAGAGACACTTTGGCCGTTAGTGATTTCCATGAGCACCCTTTCACTCTTTGCCCCGCACTCCGACGAAAACCATCGCCTGGCCTTCGACCGCTGGCTGGCGGACCAGCGCGCGGCGGGTTCGCTGCGACAAACGGGATCGATTGCGGTTTATCGCGACATGTGGGGCAGTTTCGTCGCGTGGTGCCTGGGCCAGTCGCCAGTTGTCGACCTCGACACGCTCGACGTGCGCGATCTCGAGGCGTTCCAGGCCGCGCGCTATGGCATGAAGGCCGCCGACCAGTCGCTCTCGCCGCGCCATGCGCTGCGGCTGCTGCGGCTCATCGATCGGGTGCTGCGCCACCACGCGGCACAAACCGGTGAGCCGCCCAACACCGCGGCGTCCGACTGGCTCGCGGTGCATCCGGACATCCGCTACGCCGAAGCGGCGCAGTCCGACCCCCTGCCCGACTTTCTCTCGGTGCCCGAGGCGCGACGGCTGATCACTTTCCTTTCCGAAGCGCGGCCGCGGCCCGGTCTTTCGGGACCGCGGCGCGACGCCCATCGCGCCTTCAGCTGGCAGCAGCTTCGCAACCGCACCGCGGTGGCATTGCAGCTGGGTGGCGGGCTCGCCCCGGGGGACGTGCGCGCATTGACGATGTTTGCGCCGGTGTCCGCGGGCGGACGTGTGCGCGGCAGGCCCTGGAAAGTCTCGGTGCCGGGCAACGGCAACCTGCCCCCGCGCGAGACACCCATCGCGCCTTGGGCCGGCGAGTTGCTGCAGCACTGGCTCGAAGTCCGCGCCGAGGCGCGCATCCTCGGCGACAACCTGCTGCCATCGACGCTCAGCGGCAAACCCTGGAGCAAGGAGGCGCACTACAAGGCGGCCAGGGCAGTGCTGGAAGAAGCAGGCGTGGAAGCCGCCGATGGCGGATCGTTCCGGTTGCGGCACACCTTTGCGCTGCGCCAGCTGCGCCGCGGCACGCCGGTCGAGCAGGTTGCCAGATGGCTCGGCATCGATCCGGAGGCGATGGGCAAGTACAGCCGCGTGGTGGTCGGCCCGGCGGATGTCATCTGACGGCGGCGCGGGCGGCGGCCACGGCCCTTTGGGGCTCCCTCCTACGCCCGCGGCGCGGCGGGTCGTTAAGGTTGTCGCTTCGAAATCGAAAGCTTGCCTCCGGCACAGACCCATGAATTTTTCCGTCTCCAGTTCCCTCGTTTCCCGCACCCTCCTGATCGCCGGCGCACTCGCACTCGGTGCATGCGCCAGCAATGCGCCCACCGCGAGCACCGCATCGGGGATCGACAACCAACCCGACCCGACCATCCTGCTGGTGCCCGTGCGCATCCAGGATCCGGCCCTGGCCTCGGGATGCTGGGCCCAGTTCTATTCGAAGCGCGACTTCCAGGGCGACTTCGTCACACTGGTCGGACCAGCTCAGGTGCAGAGCATGGACAAGGGAACCGCCAGGCAGCTCAAGCGCGACATCGACAGCGTGAGCGTCGGCCCGCGCGCCACCCTCGAGGTGTACGAGCACGCCATGTTCAAGGACCGCACGGTGAGCTTTGCGCCGAACAGCCGTGAAGGCGGCCTGGTGCGCAAGCTGGGCTTCGGCGGCCGCATCGAGGCCATGAAGCTTTCCTGCAGCTGAGGCCTCGGATGAAGGCGCTGGACAAAGCTGGCACGAAGATCGCAATGCCTTCTTCATGCTTACATCCATCCAGAAAGCCATCATCCTGCGAAAGAACGGCTTCGCGGTGCCGGATGCGCCCCCCGAGCCGTCGCTGACCCAGGCCCAATCCCTGGAGCCGGCCCCGGCGATGCAGGCCTGGCACCGGGCCATCGAGGCCCTGTTTGCCGGCTACGCCGCGGCCCGCGCCGCGAAGAGCCTGCGTGACGCGCAGGAGAAAAGCCAGCTCGAGTGGTTGCGCCAGATGTCGAACGGCGCAGCGCCAAGGCTTCGAACGCAGCGCATCTGACCGCTTGAAGGCCTCAGGCTTGGCCTGCTGCGCGCCTCAGCCCCGCAATTCGAAGGCGGCCTGGACGATGGGCCTGGCCCATCCCGGCGTTGCCGCCAGCGCCACGGCGTCATCGGCTTGGGGGAAATCGACCTGCCCCTGGCTCATCTCCAGCACCAGCACGGGGTCTCCGATCTCGCCGCCGGGCAGCGCTTCGGCACTGTTGTCGAACACCTGCAGCCGCGCCAGCGCCGGCATCAACTGGATCAGGTTGGCGCGAGACGCCACCCAGCGCTCGCGGATCTTGTGCTCGGGAATTTCGTGGCCGCCGTGCGCCACCCTTGCGCGCACACGGGCCAGGTGCTGCTCCGGCGACGCGAGCCCGCAAAAAATCATGACCACGTCGTGGGTCGCCGCGGCTGCGGCCAGCATGGCGGGAATCGTGTTCGCGCCCAGGGTGGTCTCGAAGGCGTAGTTGCTGCGTCGAGCGATCGCGGCCTCGAGCCTGTCGCGCCCCAGGTTCCATGCTTGGGCATTCGCGTCTTCGGGCGTCAGCCCCAGCTGCGCCATGAGTTCG
Organism: Variovorax sp. AC103; assembly: GCF_979254005.1. Taxonomy (NCBI): domain Bacteria; kingdom Pseudomonadati; phylum Pseudomonadota; class Betaproteobacteria; order Burkholderiales; family Comamonadaceae; genus Variovorax; species Variovorax sp. AC103. The sequence goes on from NZ_CEEDFC010000005.1 coordinate 38,238, forward strand.
CGGGCACAGGTGTCGGGGTTGAACCAGCTCAGCCCGTGCTCGGCGAGCAATGCCCCGCCCACCGAACTCTTGCCGGCGCCATTGACGCCGGCCAGCACCAGGATGAACGGGCGCTCGGCCGCCGCCATCAGAAGGTGTCACCCGCCTTGGGGCGGCGCCCCAGCTTTCCCTTGGCCGCGAACAGGCTGCCCACCTGCTGCGCCGCGCCCGGCTGCTGCAGCACGCCGAGCCGCGCATCGAAGCGGCGGCCGAGTTCGTCGAGCACCGACTGCTCTCGCGCCTTGAGCGCCTGCGCGTCTTCCACCAGCTGGTTGTAGGTGGCCGCGGTCAGCAGCACCATCTCCACCGTCGAATGGTTGGTGACGGCCACGCTGCCGGACTCCTGCACCTGGCGCACCACGTCGCCCCAGCGGTTCTTGACGTGGGAGGCGTTTTGACGCGGCAGGTCGTTGAGGCTGGGCAGGACGGCGGCCATGGGATGCTCCTTTGACGTCATTATGGCAAAAATGGCTAAATTAGCCAAATCTCTGGCACGCAACGAGGCCGCCCGATGCGCCATCTCCCACGCCGCATTGCGACCATCGCGCACGTTCCGGCCCCGCGTACGGCCGGAAGGTTTTTTCCAACAGAACCAACGAGGCCTGCATGCGAATGAAATGCCCATCGAATACCTCATGGAAATCGAGAACGCGCCATTCCCCTTTCGCGTCAATGAACCGGCCGCCATCAAGCACATCGCGGTGCTGAAGGCGGTCGGGCTGGTCGAGGCGGAGATCTATCCGCCGCTGGAGCTGTGCGGTCGCTTTCGCGATTACCAATCTGCGGTGGTGTCGCGCATCACGGCGAAAGGGCACGAAGAGCTGAGCCGGGAATGGGCCCAGGCCTGAGTCAGGCCCAGCGTCATCCGATTGGGCGGGTCCGCTACCTCCTAGTACACGTCCCGGCGGTAGCGGCCCTGCGCGACGAGGTCGTCGAGGGCGGCGCGCCCCAGCATGTCCTCGAGCACGGCATCGACCCCGCCGGCCATGCCGTTCAGGCTGCCGCACACGTACACCACCGCGCCTTCGTCGATCCAGCGGCGCAGCTCGACCGAGGCGTCGCGCAGCAGGTCCTGCACGTAGATGCGCTCGGGCTGGTCGCGCGAGAAGGCGAAGTCCGCGCGCTCTATCCGGCCTTCCGCCTGCCACTGCGCCACCTCCTGCGCGAAGAAGGCGTCGTGCGCGCGCTGCCGCTCGCCGAACAGCAGCCAGTTGCGGCCATGCCCACGCTCCACGCGCGCACGCAAATGCCCCCGCAGGCCCGCATAGCCCGAGCCGTTGCCGATGAAGATGCACGGTCGCTCGTCCGCCACGAGCGCGAAGCCTGGATTGGCCACGAGCCGGAGTTCCACGTCCGCGCCCGGCGACGCCTGCGCGGTGAGCCAGCCGGAAACAAGGCCCAACCCCGACGCATGGCGCGCCTGTCGGACCAGCAGCCGCAGGTGCCCCTCGGTCTGCACCGACGCCACCGAGTAACGCCGCGCTGCGACGGCGGGGCTCGGCCGCAGTTCGACCAGCGCGCCGGGTTCCCAGTTCGGCAGGCCGCCCTGCCCGGCAGCGAGTTCGATCTCGTAGAGTGAGGGGCCCAGGCTGCCTGGGTTGAGCAGGCGGCGCGCGGCCAGCGTCCACACCGCGAAGGGCTCGACGGCGTCGACCGCATCGTCGGCATCGCCCGCATCAGCCAGAAGCTCGCCGCCGGCGCCGGTCGACGCCCCCCGCAGCGCGCCCAGTTGCCGCCGCCACAGCGCGAGCGCCCCGGCATCGCCGTTGTCCACCTCGACCATCGGAAACAGCGACTGCGCGCCGGCCGACACCAGCGCGTGGTCGAGCGTGTGGCCGAAGCCGCAGAAGCGCTCGTAGTGCCGGTCGCCCAGCGCGAGCAGGCCATAGCGCAGGTGCGACAGCGCCTCGCCACCGACCTGCGCAAGCCGTTGTGCAAAGCGCCGCGCGGCGTCGGGCGGGCCGCCCTCGCCGAAGCTGCTGGCGACGATCAGCAGGCGCTGGTGCTCGCGCAGTTGCGCGGGGTCGAGCCGCGCCATCGATGCCACGGTCACGGGCAGGCCGGCCGCTTCCAGGGCGGCGGCGCTGCGCATCGCGATGCCTTCGGCCGTGCCCGACTGGCTCGCGAAAGCCACCAGCACGCGCTCCGGTGCGAATGCGGATGCAGTGCCATCGGCCGGGCGCAGCGTCGCCGCGAGCGCGCTCCGCTCGGCGCGCACCACGCGCTTCTTGCGCCGCCGGTCGAGGTACAGCAGCCATCCGGTCACCGAGAACACCGGCAGCATCAAGGCCGCCAGCATCATCGCGATGCGACCCGGCAGGCCGAAATAGGAGCCCATGTGCAGCGGATAGATCGCTGCCAGGAAGCGCCCGCCCGCCGACTTGGCGTCATGCCGTTCGTCCTGCGCGACGTCGCCGCCGGGCAGCTTCACCGTCATGCGGTTGCGCGCGCGTTCGTGCGCGGGCGCCGTGTCGAGCCAGGTGAACAGCACCGACGGCGCGGCGCCGGAAGGCACGCGCAGGATGACTTCGCTCCAGCCACCGGTCTCTTTCGCGTGCCGATCGAAGGTGGCCCATGCCGGTGCGATGTCCACCGCGGCGGCATCGTCGCGCGCCATGTTGCGCACGCGCGGCGCCGTGCGCGCCTGCTGCGCGGCCACGCGCGGGTAGCCGGCCCATGCGTCCACGCGATCGCGCAGGCCATCGAAGGCCCAGTACAGCCCGCTGGTGGTGAACACCACGTACATCAGCAGCGCACAGGTGCCCATCACCGAATGCAGGCCCCACAGGAACGAGCGCCCCTTGAGCGCGGGGTCGAAGGTGAACCAGGCGCGCCAGTCGCGCACGCGGCGCGGCCAGCGCAGGTACAGGCCGGACAGCGACAGCAGCAGCAGCCCGACGGCCATCACGCCGGTGGCCACGCGCCCGGGTTCGCGTGGCAACAGCAGCCAGCGGTGCAGCGCCTCGACCCATTCGAAGAACGTCGTGCCGGCCAGCGGCGGCAGCGCGGTGGCCGTGTAGGGGTCGAGGTAGACGGTTTCGCCGCGCCGCTCGCCCTTCGGCGGCACGAAGATCACGCGCGCCGCAGCGCCGGGCTTTGCGAACAGCGCGAGCGTGCCGACCTGCCGTTCGGGCCACGCCTGCCGCACGGCCGCCAGCAGTTGCGGCGGCGTGAGCGGCTGCACGGCCTGCGCCGGCACATGGCGCCCGTGCGGGTTGAGGGCATCGATGATTTCCTCGCGAAACGACAGCACCGCGCCGCTCAGGCCGATGACGATCAGCACCGTGCCAGCGGTGATGCCGACGAACCAGTGCAACTGGAACCAGAGCTGGCGCAGCGAGGGAAATTTCATCTGTTGTTTCAGCGGTTGCCGGCGGCCCAGTCGACCGCTGCGTCGAACAGCAGCCGGCCGGCCGGCGAGAGGTTGGTGAAGGTGTCGTTGCCGAGGAAGAACATCACCCGCCGCGCCGGCGCGAGTGACTCGTAGTCCATGGTGGCGCCCTTCTCGTAGCCGAAGATCGCCGCCTTCTCGGGTTGGCCGTACAGCGTGGCGATGGTGGTGGCGCCCAGCCCGGGCTTGCCCCAGCTCATGCCGGCCTGCTTGACGTGGACGTTGGTCACACCGGCCGGCAAACCCGCCGCCATCGGATGCGGCGCGTTGACGAGCCACACGTAGCGTTCTTTCGCGGCCTCGCCGAAGTCGGTGTCGTGCCGCTTGCCGGTCATGGCGAGGTCGTCGAGCAGGTCGTTCTCCCAGGTGAGCAACGGCACGGGCAGCTGGCGCCACGCGGGGTTCACGTCCTTGGCCGCGACGCTGGACGAGACGACGACGAGGTCCGCGCCGGCCGCCACGGTGGGCGCGGCCGACTGGTCTTGCAAGGCCACGGCAAAACCGCGGCTCTCGAGGTGCTGCCTGAGCTTCTCGTCGACCGGCAGGCTCGGTCCGTCGCGCTGCACCAGCATCACCACGAACTTGCGTTCCTGGCCCGCCGGCTGCACGGCATGGACGCCGGCGCCAAGGCCGCACGCGAGCAGGAAGACGGCGAGCCGCCGGTTGATTTTCTTGGCGTGAAACACGTCCTTCATCTTCAGAACTCGAAGGTGGTCAGGAACGAAACCTGCCGTGCATCGCCCATGGAAATGAAATAGGTGTTCGCCGCCGACGGGTAGTAGGTCTTGTCGAACAGGTTCTTCACGTTCAACTGGAACTTCACCTTCTTGCCGTACAGGCGCGTGTCGTAGGTGGCGAATGCGTCGACGGTGGTGTAGCCCGGCAACTCGAAGCTGTTGGCCGAATCGCCCGCACGCTTGCCCACGTGGTGCGCACCGCCCCCCAGGCGCAGCCGGCCTTCGCCGCCGAACACCTGGCCGAAGTCGTACACCACCGAGACCGACGCTGTCTGGCGCGCCACGTTCCACAGCCGGTTGCCCGCGTACAACGGGTCTTCCGTGGTTTTGGCGTCGATGTAGGCGTAGCTTGCAATCGCGCTCCAGTTCTTGCTCAGCTGGCCCGCCACGTCCACCTCCAGGCCGCGCGAGCGGGCCGCGCCCGAGGTGCGCCAGTCGGTCAGCTTGGTCACGTCGTTGAACTGCGAGACCAGCACGTTCTTCTTGTGGATGTCGAACAGCGCCACGGTGCCCGTCATGCCGCCCGGCAGGTCGAGCTTGGCGCCCAGCTCCCACGACTTGGCCTCTTCGGGCTTCACCGACGCGTCGAGCACATAGCCGCTCGACAGCGGCGCGATGGTCGAGGCCGGCTTCAGCGATTGGGTGTAGCTGCCGTACAGCGACACCGTGTCGCTCCACTTGTAGATCAGCCCCAGGCGCGGCAGCAGCTTGGAGCCGTCGGTGTCGGTGTTGACCTTGAACGGGCGCCCGCGCCCCGCCAGCTGGGTCCATGCCTGATAGCGCAGCGCGGCCACCGCGATCCAGCGGTCGCTCAGGTGAATCGAGTCCTGCAGGAACAGCGACTGGTTGTGCAAGCGGTCGGTCTGGTCGCTGTCGCTGGCAGACACGGTGCTGGACGGGGCCTCGAGCCCGTACACCGGGAAGATGTAGTTGAAGGTGCGCGTGGTCGCCTGGCGCAGCAGGTCGGCGCGGTAGATCTTGCGGTACTCGGCGTCCCAGCCGAGCTGCAGGTCGTGGCGCATGCCGGCCGCCTCGAGCGTGCCGTCGACGTATGCCGTGGCGTAGCTGTCGGTGCTCAGCGCCCCGTGCGTGGCGTCGTTGCTGCGCGCGAGCGTGCCGCGCGTGGTGTTGATGCCGTTCACGCGCAGCTGGTTGGCGTCGTAGGTTTCGCGGTTGTAGCTCAGGTTCACATGGCCGGCCCAGCCGCCGCCGAACTGGTGGTCGACCGACAGCTGCGCCAGATGCGTCTCGCCGCTCATTTCGTTGAAGGGCTCGTCCAGGCGCTGCGTCCTGGGCAGCTCGAGCGGGCGCTGGGTGCGCGGGTCGAGCGCGGTGCCGCGGTCGAAGGGTGTCACGTACTTGCGGTACTCGTACCAGAACACGGCCTGCGTGTCGTCGCCGTACCAGGCGAGCGAGGGCGCCACCAGCGTCTCGCGGTGCCTGCCGAAATTGCGCCAGTAGTCCTCGTCCACATGGTCGGCGATCAACCGGTACGCGAGACCGTTCTCGCCGATGGGACCGGTGGTGTCCAGCGTGGCGCCGCTGCCGTTGCGCCCGCCCGCATAGCCCGAGCCCAGCAGCGACAGCGAGGTGCGCTGGCGCAACTGCGGCTTCTTGCTGACCACGTTGACCACACCGCCCGGGTCCATCAGGCCGTACAGCAGCGACGACGGGCCCTTGAGCACCTCGACGCTCTCGGCCGCCGCGTTCATGCCGCGGCCCTGCACCAGCGGCATGCCGTTGTGCATGATCGAGCCGTCGCGGTTGCCTCCGAAGCCACGCTTCATGATCGTGTCCTGCGTGCCGGCCAGGGTGTTGCCCTGGTTGATGCCGCTGACGTTGGTGAGCGCGTCGTCGATGTTGCGCGGGCGCTGGTCGCGAACCACCTGCGCCGGCACCACGTTCACCACCTGCGGAATCTCCAGCACCGGCGCGGTCGTGCGCAGGGTCGATGCGTCGGGCGTGGGCTGGTAGCGGTCGTCGGCGTCCGCCGGCACGGGCGCCGCGCGGGCCACCACGCGCACCGCGGGCAGCGTGCCGTCGGCGTCCTCGGCGTCTGCCGCGGACGCCGCCTGCGCCGGTGCGGACTTGCGCAGCGTGAACTCGCCCGCGCCACCTTCCACCGCCTCCAGGCCCGTGCCCGACAGCAGCGCGGCGAATCCCGCGCGCACCGTGTAGTGGCCTTGCAGGCCGCCCGACTTCAGGTCCTTCGTGCTCGCGGGGTCGAACGACAGCGCCACGCCCGAGGCCGCGGCAAAGCGCCCCAGCACTGACGCCAGCGGTCCGGCCTCGATGCGGTAGGCCTTGGTTGCAGCGCTTTGCGCAGGGGCGCCGGCGGCGGGCTCGGCGGCAGCGGCCGCAAGCGGCATCGCAAGGACGGCCGCCAGCAGGCACAGCGCCTTGCGAACGGGGGTGGGAGACGGGGGCACGGGCATTCGGGCTTCCTTCGGCATGGAGGGCTGTCCATGGCACTCGCCATGGTTCTTAGGGGTAGGCCGAACGAAACCGAAAAAGATGAAAGAAATGGCGAAGAATTTTTTTGCAACGCGGCAAGAGCAGCCGCGCGCTCAGGCCGGCACCAGCGACACCCAGTAGCGCGTCATGCCGCTCGCACGCACCGGAAACGCCCGCGTGAGGACGGCCAGCGCCTTGTCGGTGTCGTCCAGCGGAAACGCCCCTGACACCCGGATGCCGGCCACCGCCGCGTCGCACACCAGCCGTCCGCGCCGGTAGCGCGAGAGTTCGGCCACCACCTCGTCGAGCCGCCAGTCGTTCACGACCAGGCTGCCCTGCGACCAGTCGGCCGCGCCGGCATCGGCCTGCACCGGCTCGCCGATGCCGTCGCTGCCCAAGCTCACCTGCTGGCCCGCGCGCAGCGTCACCACCTGCCCGGGCCGTTGCGCGGCGCGAATCTCGACGGCGTCTTCCAGCACCGTGACGGCCGTTCGCTCGCCCTCGGTGCGCACGGTGAAGCGCGTGCCCAGCGCAAGGATGCGGCCCTGCGGCGTTGCCACCATGAAGGGCCGCGCATCCCTGGCGGCGGGCGCTTGCGGCTTGGCCGTCTCGACGAGGATCTCGCCGTCGCGCAGCGTCACGAGCCGATGCGATGCGTCCATGGCCACGTCCGCCGAGGTGCGGGTGTTCAGCATCAGCTGCGATCCGTCTGCCAGCAGCACGGAACGTTGCTCGCCGGTGCCCGTGCGGTAGTCCGCCAGCCAGGCGCGCCAGCCGCCCTGCACGCCGCCCATGTCCGCCGCCTGCCAGGACAGGTACGCGAGCGAGCCGCCCGAGGCCAGGACCGCCAGGCCGCGCAGCACGCGCCGCCGCTCGGGCTGGGCCGCGCGCAAGGTGGGCGCGGCGATGTGCCCGGGCACGCGCCTGAGGGTCGTCTGCATCGACGCCAACCGCTGCCACGCGCGCCGATGGTCGGGGTGTGCGTGGTGCCAGCTTTGCCAGGCCTCGCGGTCGGCATCGGTCGCCTCGCCCGAGCACAGGCGCGCGTACCAGGCAATCGCATGCCGGCGGACCTCGGCTTCGCGGGGGGCCAGCAGCGCGATGCCACCGCTGTCCGGGGTGCGTTCGAAGGCGGGCTTCACGGCGCCAGCAGGTAGCAGTGCTCCAGCGCCTTGAGCATGTAGTTGTTCACCGTGCGCACCGTCACATGGAGCCGCTCGGCGATCTCCTTGTAGGTCAGCCCGTCGAGCTGCGACAGGATGAAAGCCTGGCGGACCGGCGGCTTCATGCCGTCGAGCATCGCGTCGATGGCGGTGAGCGCTTCCAGCACCAGGGCGCGCTCCTCGGGCGACGGCGTCTGCGGCTCCGGCAGCGCGGCGAGCGTCTCGAGATAGGCGCGTTCGAGCGCGCGGCGCCGGTGGAAGTCGACCACCAGGCCGTGCGCGATGGTTGCGAGGTAAGCGCGCGGTTCGGCCGCGGCCACCGGCCCGGTCTTGCTCAGCACACGCACGAAGGTGTCGTGCGCGAGGTCGGCCGCGTGGTGCGAGCAGCCCAATTTCTTGCGCAGCCAGCCGTGCAGCCACCCGTGGTGGTTGCTGTAAAGCGATTGCACCTCGTGCTGCAACACGAACTCGGCGGCCGGCATGGGTTCTACGCGCAGCAGAATGCACCGCGCCCTGGATTAATACGAATAGTTCTCAATTGTAGCGAACTCGTGAGACGGCCAGGATGTAGCGCCATGTAATTTCCACGCACGCGCGTTCGACCGTTGCGCCTACAAGCACCTGCAGGGCGCCATGGAAGACTCACCGCCCATGGTGGAAGCACAAAACCTGGACCAGAACGGCCTTGCAACCCTCGCTGCGGAGTGGCGCAGGCGCGCCTTGCGAGGTGATCACAACGCGCGCGGCATCGCGCATGCGCTGGAGGTCGAACTGAGACGAATGGCGGGTGCGCCGCCACCGCCGAGGCACGAGCTGGACACCCGCCACCTGGAACTGCGCCAGGCGCGCAGCCCTTGGTGGAAGCGCTGGTAGCGCCGCCCTGAACCCCGGATTTCAGTCGTCCACGCCCTCCAGGGACCGCGCGTACAACGCCGTTTCAGCCGGCGTCATCGCATCTTCCAGCGCAGCAAGTTCGAGCTGCTCGTAGTCGTGCGCGATCCATTCGAACATGTGCGAGCGCGGCATGTGCGACAGGTCTTCGCCGTCGCACCAAGGCTGCAGCCGCGTAGCCGCGCTGCTCAACAGAAACCGCAGGTACAACGCCCGCGCCACCCGAACGGCGGCCGCCTTGTCTGGGTCCGTCAGCTGGTCCCGGTACGCCGCCAGACGCCGTTCGCAGACTGCCAAACGCACCTGTGCCTTCACCATGCCGTGGGTCGTGACATCGACCGCCCGACACCGCGACTCCTCCATGCGATGAAACTCGCACAAGACCCTTGCATAGGCGTGCTGCTGAAGAAGAAGGAGCGCGTGGTCCAGAAAGCTTGATTGCATGGTGGCCCCATCTGACTGTTTCTCGGCAGTGGGCGGGCGTAGGACTTGGCGCAAAAAAAACGCACGACCATCCTCACGACGCAGGCAGCCCGTAGCAAACTGGTCGGCCTCAAAGCCCATTCAAGGAGCTCCGATGCGCATCCGTGAACTCGCCACCGGCCTCCAGTTTCCCGAAGGCCCGATTGCCATGGACGACGGCTCGGTGCTGCTGGTCGAGATTGCGCGCGGCACCCTCACCCGCGTGCGCGCCGACGGCCTGGTGCAGAAGGTGGCCGACCTGGGCGGCGGGCCCAACGGCGCGGCCATAGGGCCCGACGGCGCGGTGTACGTGTGCAACAACGGCGGCTTCCAATGGCACACCGAAGCCGACGGCTGCCTGCGCCCCGTCGGCCAGGCCAAAGACTATTCGGGCGGCCGCGTCGAACGCGTAAACCTCGCCACCGGACGCGCCGAGCGCCTGTACGACACGGTCGATGGCAGCGCGCTGTGCGGGCCCAACGACATCGTGTTCGACGCGCACGGAGGCTTCTACTTCACCGACCTGGGCAAGACCCGCGAGCGAGACATGGACCGCGGCGGCCTGTTCTACGGCCACGCCGACGGCGGCGCAGCACACGCCATCGCGCGGCCGGTGATGACGCCCAACGGCATCGCCCTGTCGCCCGACGGGCAAACGCTCTACTACGCGGAGACCGAAGGTGCGCGCGTCTGGGCCTTCGACATCGACGCGCCAGGCCGCGTGCGAAAGGACGGCTGCCCGTCGCCGCATGGCGGGCGCATGCTCTGCGCCTCGCCGGGCGGCCACTACCAGCGCTTCGATTCGATGGCCGTCGACGCGCTGGGCAACCTCTGCGTGGCCACGCTGCTGCACGGCGGGATCAGCATCGTCGCGCCCGACGGCGCCACCGTCGAGCACGTGCCGCTGCCCGACCGCTACACCACCAACATCTGCTTCGGCGGCCCCGACCGCCGCACGGCGTTCATCACGCTCTCGGGCAGCGGACGGCTGATTGCCATCGACGACTGGCCCACGCCGGGGCTGGCGCTGAACTACGGGGCCTGAGCCGGCTGCCCTGCTCCCCCAATCGCGCTTCCATCGCACGTGAACCGCTGCACGCGCTGGTCGTTGTCGACCTCGCCTGCATAGCGGCCCCTACGGCCTAGCGCGCTCATGACAGCGCAGGTGCTGCACTCGAGCGTGAGCTCGGGCTTCACTGCGTCGCTGGGCGGTCGACGAGCGCCCGGTGCGTCTAGCAGCGCGATGCCTGTGCTCATCAATCCAATGATGCGCCAGTGAGCTTCACAAGACCCGCGTAACGCTCGAGCTCGGACTTCCAGAAGCCGGCGAAGCTTGCGGCGTCGCCAGGTTTCACTTCGGCGCCGATGTCAGCCAGCCGCTTGCTCAGGTCCCCGCTCTTGAAGGCCGTTTGCACCGCCGCGTTGAGCCGCTCGACCACCGCGGGTGGTGTGCCCGCCGGTGCGGCCAGTCCATACCAGGCATTCATGTGCATGCCCTTGATCCCGAGCTCGTCGAAGGTCGGCACGCCCGGCAGCATCGGATGACGCCTGTCCGAGGCAACGGCAATCGCGCGGATCTTTGCGCCCTTGACCTGGCCGTACGCGCCGGTGTCGAGCATGTAGTCAAGCTGGCCTGCCATCACGTCGGTCAACGCCGGCGCACTGCCCTTGTAGGGCACGTGAATGACGTCGATGCCGGCCACCGATTTGAAGAGCTCACCCGCCAGATGCGCCGAATTGCCGACACCGCCCGAACCGAAGGACAGCGAGCCCGGCTTGGCCTTGGCGGCATTGACGATGTCCGCGGGCGTCTTGTAGGGTGAGCCGGCCGCCACCACCATCACGCTCGGTATGACGGCCAGGGATGCGACCGGCGCAAAGTCCTTGATCGGGTCGAAGCCAGTGCGCTTGTAGAGGTAGGGGTTGGCGGAGTTGGTCGAGCTCGTGGCCAGCAGCAGCGTGTAGCCATCGTGCGGTTGCCGCACGAACTGCTGCGTGCCGATGTTGCCGCCTGCGCCGGCAATGTTGTCGACGATGACGGGCTGCCCCAGTTGCACACGCAAGGCTTCGGCGACCGACCGGCCCACCGAGTCAGTCGCACCGCCCGCAGGCCACGGAACGATCAGGCGTATGGATTTTTGCGGATAGGCCTGCGCGAAGGCCGGGAGTGCGGATGCAGTGGCTGCCAACGCGGCTGCGCATGCGCAGAGCCTGAGGACGGTTCGCTTGTTCATGGGTTTTGTCTCCTGGGGGTTTCGTTGTTCTGGCCGTGGTGCGCACGCGCCTCAATGCAGGCCGAGGCGATGCAGGGTGTCGGTCAGGCCGAGCAGTTCCGCGGTGGAACTTCCGTTCGCGATCGCGCGGCGGAATCCGGCCTCCTTCTCCTCGCGGGCCATTGCGCTCGCCAGCACGAGGTCGACGGCATCGCGCTCCACCATCACCAAGCCGTCGCGGTCGCCGACGACGATGTCGCCCGGCCGAACCAAGACGTCGCCGATGCACAAGGGCACGTTCAACAGCCCGGGCTGGTGCTTGCCGGTGCCTTTGATCGAAAGCCCTCGGCAGAACACCGGAAAGCCCGTCCGTACGATGGCCTCGGCATCGCGCACCGCGCCGTGGATGACGAGGCCCGCCACGCCGCGCGCCAAGGCCGCTTCCGTCAGCACATCGCCCCACGGGCCGGCCTCCATGAAGCCCTTGGCGTCGACCACCAGCACGTCGCCCGGCTTCGCCTTGAGCAGCGCATAGTGCAGCATGAGGTTGTCCGCGGGCCGCATGTCCACCGTGAGGGCCGGGCCCACGAGGCGGCTGGCCGGATCGAGCGGCTTCAGCCCGCTGTCGAACGCGCCGCGCGCACCCTGCGCCTCGTAGACGGTGGCCGTGCCCAGCTGGCGCAGGCGCTCAAGGGCCGTGTCGTGTGATTCTTGTCTCATGGGTGCGGATGATCACCCCATGAACTCGTGAACGATATTGCCGTTTTCTGCAGATATCTTCAGCTATTCTGAAGTTCTACGACGCAGGCCGCGCGGATGCCAGGGTCTTGAGCATCGAAGCGACCAGCGGTCCCTCTTCGTCGACGCGCGTCACGGCCACCACCGTGGTACAGGCCTTGAGTTCGGCCAGCCTGACGAAGGCCACGTCGCTCTGCCCGCGCTGCGCCACCGAGGCGCCCACGACTGCAAAGCCAAGGCCTGCGGCGACGAGTCCGAGCGCGGTGTGGATCTCGATGGCCTCGTGCCCCACGCGCGGCTCGGCACCTGCCTCGCGCAGCCGCGCGATCACCTGCTGTGCGAAGGAGCTTTGCGGGTCCTTGGGGTAGCTGATCAGCGGCAATTTCGACAGCTCGGCCAGGGAGATCCTGCCGCGCTTGACCGACCGGTGATCCGCTGGAACGACGACGGCGAACGGATCTTCGAAAAGCGCCACATGCCGCAGGTCCGCGGGCGGCTCCGGCGGCGCGGCGAAGCGCGACAGGCCGATGTGGATGCGTCCGCTGCGCAGCTGCGCCGGCTGGTGTTCGGACAGCAGTTCGACAAGTTCCAGCTTGACGTCGGGGTGCTTGTGCCGAAAGGCCCGCACCGCGGCCGGCACGATGGAGTTGAGCAGCGAGCGAACGAAGCCGATGCCGAGCCAGCCGCTCTTGCCCGTGGCCACGTCGCGGGTCTCTTCTTCCAGCCTTTGGCCGTTGGCCAGCAATTCCCTGGCCCGAGGCAGGAAGAACAGCCCGAGCGGCGTCAGCGTCATGGGCTTGGCGGTGCGATCGAACAAGGCACCACCGAGGCCTTGCTCCAGTTGAGCGATCTGCATGCTGATGGCGGTGGGCGCGACGAACAAGCGTTCCGCAGCCCGCGCGAGGGTGCCGCTGTCGACCACCTCGCAGAAGTAGCGCAATTGACGGAAGTTCATGGCGGCGCATCGTGCCACGGCTTCGGGGTTTCGAGAGCTACGACACCACCTGGTAATACAGGTTCTGCGGATGCTTCGCCTGCGCGAAGAAGAACCAGCGCTCGGCCAGCAGGCCCGGCGCCTGCACCGCCACCGCGAGCAACCAGGGCACGACGGCCGCGCTCGCCATGGCCCACACCACCAGCAGCGCAGGCACCACGAAGGCCAGCAGCAGGAAGCCGAGCTTCATGTTCTTCAGCGCCACCAGCGACGCACCATGAAAGAACTCGCGCGTGTTGAACGACCCGGCCGACATGCCCATCGACTTCTGCACCAGCTTGTGCGTACGGATGCCTGTGGCCGACTGCAGCGTGGACTTGTGGCGGATGCCTGCATTGCGACGCAGCGCCTTGCCGCGCGCCGCCCAGGCCGCCAGCGTGGCGACCAGCGCCCACGGCCCGAACACCTGCACGAAGCGCGCTTCGCCAGCCAGCGCCGCCATCGCACAGGCCAGCATCAGCCCCGACGACAACCCGATCAGCGTGAAGTTGACGACGGTCAGCGGATGCGCCCATTCCTCGATGAAGCGCAGGCACGCGTAGATCATCGCGGTGCAGTACCAGAGCAGCACAGCGCCACACAGCACCCCCAGCGGCAACAGCCACGACCACGGCGCGCCGAAGCCGAAGTGCAGCGACAGCCACCACAGCCCCACCAGCGCAATGAACGCCGGCAGCACGATGACCTCGCGCGACATCCACGAGGTGCGCCACATCAGCACCGCGCGCCATGCGCGTGTCTTGCGGCCCAGGTGCATGAACGATGCGGCCAGGCCCGCCACCAACAGCACCTCGGCAACACCCAGTGCCAGGCTCAAGAAGCCCGGCGCCAGTTCCAGCCCGAAGAGCGCGGCCAGCGCGAGCGTGAACACCAGCCCCTGCGCGGCGCCTGCCAGCGTGGTGAAGAAAAGAATCGAGAACGCGGGATGCATGCGGCTACTCCGGTGCCTGCGCCGGCTGCGTGATGTGCCGCGGCAGGTACTGGTTGGCCGGGTTCGTGTCCCACTCGGGCATCAGCTGGTAGCCGCCGCGCTCGCGGATGGCTTTGGAGACATCGGAGTCCGGGTCCTTCACGTCGCCGAAGATGCGCGCGCCCGTGGGGCAGGCCTTCACGCAGGCGGGCTTGCGGTCTTCCTTGGGCAACTGCTCGTCGTAGATGCGGTCCACGCACAGGGTGCACTTGGTCATGACCTGGCGTTCTTCGTCGAGCTCGCGCGCGCCGTAGGGGCAGGCCCACGCGCAGTACTTGCAGCCGATGCACTTGTCGTAGTCGACCAGCACGATGCCGTCTTCCTTGCGCTTGTAGCTTGCGCCCGTGGGGCACACGGGCACGCACGGCGGGTCTTCGCAGTGCAGGCAGCTCTTGGGGAAGTGGATGGTCTCGGTGGCGGGAAAGGCGCCGGCCTCGTAGGTCTGCACGCGGTTGAAGAAGGTGCCGGTGGGGTCGGCGGCGTAAGGGCGCTCGTCGGCCAGCGGACCGGCGCTGCCGGAGGTGTTCCATTGCTTGCAGGAGGTGACGCAGGCGTGGCAACCGACGCAGACGTTGAGGTCGATGACGAGGGCGAGTTGCTTGGCCAGGGTTTCGCCGGGCTCGGCGCGCACGGTGTTGGCATGACTCCCTCCCCCTCTGGGGGAGGGAGCGATACCGGGGCCATCAAATCCTTCAACCACTGCATCATTTCTTCCCCCTCCCCGCAAAGTACGTCAACACACTCGCCGCCTTCCCCAGCACCCCCGGCACCGACGGCATGCTCCCCATCTGCGGAAAGCTCTCTTCCGGCTCGCCCGGCTCCGCCGGCCGTATGCGCACCCGCACGTCGTACCACCCGGCCTGCCCGGTGATCGGGTCCGAGTTGCTGATGGTCCCGCTCGCCGTTCCCGCACAAGGCAGCTCCTCGCTGATCAGGTGGTTCAGCAGGAAGCCCTTGCGCGCCTCGTCCGAGCCGGGTGCGAGCTGCCACGCGCCATCGGCCTTGCCGATCGCGTTCCACGTCCACACCGTGCCCGGCTCCACCGCCTCGCTGTAGCGCAGCATGCAGCGCACCTGGCCCCAGCGGCTTTCCACCCAGCACCAGCCGCCGTCGGCAATGCCTGCGGCCTGCGCGGTCAGCGGGTTCACATGCAGGTAGTTGTGGCTGTGGATCTGCCGCAGCCACGCGTTCTGCGAGTCCCACGAGTGGTACATCGCCATCGGCCTTTGCGTGAGCGCATTGAGCGGGTACGCGGCGAGATCGGTCGCGGCTTCTTCCAGCGGCGGATACCAGAACGGCAGCGGATCGAAGTACGTGTCGATGCGCTCGCGCAGCGCATCGGGCGGCTGCCTTCCTGCGCTCTTGCCCTGCGCCGCAAGGCGAAAGCTCTGCAGCGTGTCGGAGTACAGCGCCAGCTGCACCGGGTCGTTGCGCTGGCGCCAGCCCTTGTCTTTCGCAAAGTCCAGGTACTCCCGGTTCCAGTTGCGCATGTAGTGCATGGTCTCGGGCATGTGGTACTGGAACACGCAGTTGCTCTGCGCGTAGGCCTCCCACTGCCTGGGGTTCGGCGCGCCGCGCAGGTGCTCGGTGCCGTCCTTGCCGCGCCAGCCCATCAAAAAGCCGATGCCCGGCTGCGGCTCGAAGTTGACGACGAAGTCCGGGTAGCCCGTGTACTTGCGCCCGCCCTCGGGCGTGGTGAAGGCCGGAAACTTCAGCCGCGAGGCCAGCTCGATCAGCACCTCCTGGAAAGGCTTGCACTCTCCCGTGGGCGGCACCACCGGCACGCGCACCGAATCGACCGGCCCGTCGAACTCCGAGATCGGCCGGTCGAGCATGCCCATCACGTCGTGGCGCTCCAGGTACGTCGTGTCGGGCAGCACCAGGTCGGCAAATGCCACGGTCTCGCTCTGGAAGGCATCGCACACCACCAGGAAGGGGATCATGTGTTCGCCCTTCTCGTCCTTGCGGTTGAGCATCTCGCGCACGCCCATGGTGTTCATGCTGGAGTTCCACGCCATGTTGGCCATGAAGATCATCAGCGTGTCGAGGCGGTATGGGTCGCCCTTCGCCGCGTTGGTGATCACGTTGTGCATGAGCCCGTGCGCCGACAGCGGGTGCTCCCATGAAAACGCATGGTCGATGCGGATGGGCGAGCCGTCGGGGTTGATGGCCAGCTCGTCGGGGCTGGCCGGAAAGCCCAACGGCGCCGCATTGAGCGGCGTGTTCGGCTGGATCATGCCGGGGTCGTTGAAGGCCCGGTAGTTGGGCACGATGTGGCGCGGGTACGGTGCCTTGTGCCGGAAGCCGCCCGGCGCGTCGATGGTGCCGAGCACGCTCATCAGCACCGCGAGCGCACGCACCGTCTGGAAGCCGTTGGAGTGCGCCGCCAGGCCGCGCATCGCATGAAAGGCCACGGGCCGCGCCTGCGTGCTCGGGTGCTTCTTGCCCCAGGCGTCGGTCCATGGAATGGGCAGCTCGAAGGCTTGCTTGAGCGCCGTCTCGCCCATCTCGCGCGCCAGCTGGCGAATGCGCGCCGCGTCGATGCCGGTAATGGCCTGCGCCCACTCGGGCGTGCAGCTGGCCACGCGCTCGCGCAGCAGCTGGAACGACGGCGCCACGCGCGTGCCGTCTGCCAGTGTGTAGTGGCCTTCCAGCGCCGGATCGCAGCCGTCTGCAATGCCTTCGGGGTAGGCGTTCTTCACGCTGCCGCTCGCCGTGTCCCACACCAGCTTGTTGTGCGGGTTGCGCCCGTCGCCGGGCGGGCCGCGCCCAGGGTCGGGGTCGAAAGCGAACAGCCCCTGCCGCTCGCAGTCGTCGAGCACCACCAGCTGCGGCGCATTGGTGAAGCGCTTCAGGAACGCATGGTCTAGCAGGTCGCTTGCAATCAGCTCGTGCAGCAGCGCCATGAACAGCGCGCCGTCGGTGCCCGGCTTGATAGGAATCCACTCGTCCGCGATCGCCGAGTACCCGGTGCGCACCGGGTTGATCGAGATGAAGCGCCCACCCGCGCGCTTGAACTTGGCGATGGCAATCTTCATCGGATTGCTGTGGTGGTCTTCGGCCGTACCGATCATCACGAACAGCCTGGCCCGATCCAGGTCCGGCCCGCCGAACTCCCAGAAGCTGCCGCCGATGGTGTAGATCATTCCCGCGGCCATGTTCACCGAGCAGAAGCCGCCGTGCGCCGCGTAGTTGGGCGTGCCGAACTGCCGCGCGAACAGGCCCGTGAGCGCCTGCATCTGGTCGCGCCCCGTGAACAGCGCGAACTTCTTCGGGTCGGTCGCTCGAATCCTGCCGAGCCGCTCGGTCAGCATGTCGAAGGCGCGGTCCCAGCTGATGGGCTCGAACTCCCCCGCCCCGCGCTCGCTGCCGGGCTTGCGCAACAGCGGCTGCGTGATGCGCGCGGGCGACACCTGTTTCATGATGCCCGACGACCCCTTGGCGCAGATCACGCCCTGGTTCAGCGGATGGTCCGGGTTGCCGTCGATGTAGCGAACCTCGGGCCCCTTCTCGCCGTCGCGCAGGTGCACCCGGATGCCGCAGCGGCACGCGCACATGTAGCAGGTGGTGGTCTTGACCGTGGTCTCGGCCGTGGGGGTGGGTGCCGACAGCGGGTCGTGCACCGGCTCGCGAGACAGGAACTTGAACACGGTCGGTCCTTTGTTTTCATGCGTGGCAAGACCGATCGTAGGGGCCCGTCATCAATCGGAAAAGCGCAGAATATCTTTCACCATGACCGGAAAAACAGATCAACTTCCCGCGCAGCGGCTGCGCCTGAACCTGCGCCAGCTCGAGGTGTTCGTGGCCACCGCGCGCGGTGGCAGCACGCGCGCCGCGGCCGACCGCATCGCGCGTTCGCAGTCGGCGGCCAGCAGCGCGCTGGCCGACTTGGAGGTGTCGGTCGGCGTGCTGCTGTTCGACCGCATCGGCCGGCGGCTGGTGCTCAACGAGAACGGCCGCGCCCTGCTGCCCAAGGCCCAGGGGCTGCTCGACCAGGCCGGTGAAGTGCAGGCCCTGTTCAGCGGCGAACATGCGGCGCCGCTGCGCGTGGCCGCGAGCTTCACCATCGGCGAGTACCTGCTGCCCGAGCGCATGACGCAGTGGATGGCGCTGCATCCGCAGAGCCAGGTGCACCTGCACATCGCCAACACGCGCGACGTGATCGAGGCCGTGGCGGGCTTCGACGTCGACGTCGGCTTCATCGAAGGGCCGCAGACGCACCCCGACCTGGTGGTACGCGCCTGGCGCAGCGACGAACTGGTGATCGTGGCCGCGCCGGGCCACGCGCTGGCGGGCCGCGTGGCCACGCACAGGCAGCTGTCGCAAGCGACCTGGGTGCTGCGGGAGCATGGTTCGGGCACGCGGCAGGTGACCGACGCGTGGCTGATCCAGAACCTCGAACAGGTGATCGTGGGCTTCGAGCTCGGGAGCACCGAGGCCATCAAGCGGGTGGTGGCCTCGGGCACCGCCCTGGCCTGCCTGTCGCGCTACACGGTGGCGCAGGCGCTGGAAGACGGGCACCTGGTCGAGCTGCGCACGCGCCTGCCCGCGGGCATGCGCAAGCTGGCCACGGTGATGCACCGCGACAAGCTGCTGGGGGGCGCGACGGCGGACTTTCTTCGCCACTGCGGCGCCAGCGTGCCGCGCGCGGCCACGGCGCGTTGAGTGATCAGCCCGCGCGCAGCACGCGCGCGGTGTGCCGGGCAATCACCGCTTCTTCGTCGGTGCGCAGCACCCACGCGCTGACAGGGCTTTCTGCTGTGGTGAGAAGGGCAGCGGCGCCGTCCTTGGCAGCCCCGTCGACATTCACGCCCAGCCACTCGCAATCTTCAAGAATGCGGCCCCGCAATAGCGCGTCGTTCTCGCCGATGCCGCCGGTGAACACGATGGCGTCTACACCGCGCAGCGCGGCCGCGAGGCTTCCCATGTGCTGCACGACCTGCTCGGCGAAATGGTCGATGGCTGCGGCCGCGGCAGGCTCGGCGGAGGCATGCAGCGCACGCATGTCGCTGGAAACGCCCGACAGGCCGAGCAGCCCCGACTCGCGGAACAGCAGCGTCTCGACCTCGTCGGCCGTCATGCCGCGCGAGCGCAGCAGGTACAGCACCACGGCCGCATCGATGTGGCCGCAGCGCGTGCCCATGGTCAGCCCGTCGAGCGGCGAGAACGTCATCGTCGTCGCGACCGAGCGGCCCTGCACCATGCCGCACATCGACGCACCGTTGCCCAGGTGCGCGACGATCACGCGCTTTTGCGCGAGCGCCGGCGCAAGGGCGGTGAACTGCGCAACGATCGATTCGTACGACAGCCCATGGAAGCCGTAGCGCCGCACGCCCGCGTCATGCAGGGCACGCGGCAACGCGAAGCGCCGGTTGACCTCGGGCTGCACCGCGTGGAAGGCCGTGTCGAAGCACGCCACCTGCGGCACGCCCTCGAACGCCTTCATTGCCGCACGCACGCCCGCGAGGTTGTGCGGCTGGTGCAGCGGCGCCAGCGGCTCGAGTTCGGCCAATGCGTCGAGCAACGCCGCATCGACGCGCACCGGCGCCACGAAGTCCGTGCCGCCGTGCACGATGCGGTGCCCCACCGCCGCGATGCGCCCGCTGCCGGCCTCGTGCGCATGCCATTCGAGCAGGGCGGCCAGCGCGCCCTGGTGCGAGGCCTGCGCGCCGTCCAGCGCCTCGTCGAGCAGCGGCTGCCCCTGCGCGTCGTGCACGCGCAGCCGCGCCTTCAGGCCCGCGCCCAGGCCGTCGGCCTGGCCCGACCAGCGTGCCGGCGGCAACGCGCCGTCGCTGCCCGGCTGCATCGCATCGAACAATGCGACCTTGATGGACGAGGAGCCCGCGTTCAGCGTCAGCAGCGAATCGGTCATGCGTTCAGACGTAGTCCTTGTACTTGTCGAGGAAGCGTACCGGCTTGGACAGCGCGTCGCGGCGGAACGGGTCGCCCAGCTCGCGGGTGCACATGATCTCGATGACGCAGGTCTTGCCTTCGTTCATCTGCATGTCGATGGCCTTCTTCAGCGCCGGGCCCACGTCTTCGATCTTGTCGACCACGATGCCTTCGGCGCCCATGGCCTTGGCGATGCCCGCGAAGCTTTCGCTTTCGAGCTCGCCGGCCACGAAGCGGCGGTTGTAGAAGTCGACCTGGTTCTTCTTCTCCGCGCCCCACTGGCGGTTGTGGAAGACCACGGCCGTCACCGGAATGTCATGGCGCACGGCCGTCATGATTTCCGACATGCTCATGCCCCAGGCGCCGTCGCCGGCATAGGCCACGGCCGGGCGGTCGGGCGCGGCGCACTTGGCGCCGATCATGGTGGGCAGCGAGTAGCCGCAGTTGCCGAAGCTCATCGGCGCGAAGAAGCTGCGCGGCTCCTCGAAGCGCAGGTAGCTGTTGGCAATGGCGTTGATGTTGCCGATGTCGGTGGACACCATCACGCGCGGGGGCATGGCCTTCTCGAGCTCGCGCAGCACCTGGCGCGGGTGCAGGTAGGTGCCGCCGGTGGGCGTCTTCTCGCCCTTGGCCTCTTCGATGGCGTCCAGGCTGTACTGGTCGCGCTCGTGGGTCCACTCGTCGAGTTCCTTTTCCCAGGCGGCCTTCTCGGCCTTGATTTTTTCCGCGCGCTCGGCCTTGGTGGCGTCGCACGCCAGCGTCTTGCCCTGCAGGCGCTTGAGCAGCTCCTTGGCGGTGGCCTTGGCGTCGCCGTGGATGCCCACGGTGATCTTCTTCACCAGCCCGAGGTTGGTGTGGTCGGCCTCGACCTGGATGATCTTCGCGTCCTTGGGCCAGTAGTCCATGCCGTGCTGCGGCAGCGTGCCGAAGGGGCCCATGCGCGAGCCGAGCGCCAGCACCACGTCGGCCTGCGCGATGAGCTTCATCGCGGCCTTGGAGCCCTGGTAGCCCAGCGGGCCGGCCGCCAGCGGATGGCTCGCGGGGAACGAGTCGTTGCGCAGGTAGCCGTTGGCCACCGGGGCGCCCAGGCGCTCGGCCAGCGCCTTGCACTCTTCCACGGCGTCGCCCATCACGACACCGCCGCCCGAAAGAATCACCGGGAACCTGGCCGAGGCCAGCAGTTCGACGGCCGCGTTCAGGCTGTTCTCCCCGCCCGCGCCGCGCTCCACGCGCATCGGCTTCGGGATCTCGGTGGTGAGCTCGCCGTAGAAGTAGTCGCGCGGAATGTTGAGCTGCGTCGGGCCCATCTCGGAGATGGCGCGGTCGAAGCAGCGCGCCGTGTACTCGGCCATGCGCTTGGGGTTGTTCACATGGCCCTGGTACTTGGTGAACTCCTGGAACATCGGCAGCTGGTTGGCCTCCTGGAAGCCGCCCAGGCCCATGCCCATGGTGCCGGTCTCGGGCGTGATCATCACGACCGGGCTGTGTGCCCAGTAGGCCGCCGCGATGGCCGTCACGCAGTTGCTGATGCCGGGGCCGTTCTGCCCGATCACCACGCCGTGGCGGCCCGACACGCGCGCATAGCCGTCGGCCATGTGCGCGCCGCCCTGCTCGTGCACCACCGGCACGAGGCGGATGCCGGCGGGCGCAAAGATGTCCATCGCGTCCATGAAGGCCGAGCCCATGATGCCGAAGATGTCGGTCACGCCGTTGGCGACCATGGTCTCGACGAAGGCCTCGGAGGGGGTCATCTTCTGCACGCCTGTGACGGCTTCTCGCGAGGCTCGAACAGGGGCGGCGGGTTGCTTCTGGCTCATGGAAGTCGTCTCCTGGTGGAATGGGGCGGTCGGGTTGAAACTTGAAAGTCGGAACTGCTTGTTCCGAAATTCGTTTCGGCGGAATATAGGACGCCACTGGCATCTCGTCAAACAATTTACAAAATTCGATACGCCACGTCTCTTTTTTTGTGAAAAGACTATGATCCGCGCCATGAAGATCGTCAAAGCGCTCCCGTCGGAGACCGTCGACGCCGCCGAACCCGCCGGCCTGGACGGCGACTCGCCCACCATGCGCCTGTTCGCGCTGCTCGAAGTCATGGCGGCCAAGGACCAGCGCCATTCGCTGCAAGGCCTGGTCGAGCAGACCGGCCTGCCCAAGCCCACGCTGCACCGCATGCTGCAGCAGCTCGAAGGCGCGGGCCTGCTGCAGCGCGAAGGCGACGGGCGCCACTACGGCATCGGCACGCGGCTGCGGCGGCTGGCCGAGAACCTGCTGCTCAACGACAGCCTGCACGGTGCGCGCCATACGGTGCTGCGTCAACTGGTGGAAGAAATCGGCGAAAGCTGCAACCTCACGGCGCTGTCGGGCAGCGAGGTGGTGTACCTCGACCGCGTGGAGACCGCCGCGCCGCTGCGCTTCTACCTGCACCCGGGCTCGCGCGTGCCGGTGCACTGCTCGGCCAGCGGCAAGATCTTTCTCTCGCAGATGGGCGCGGCGCAGCGCCGCCGCCTGCTCCAGAGCGCGCCGCTGGAAGCCTGCACGCCCCGCACCCTGACCGACCCCGACGCGCTCGAAAAGGAAGTGCAGCGCGTGCGCAAGGACGGCTACGCCATCGACCATGAAGAGTTCCTGCCCGGCCTGCTGTGCATCGCCACGCGGGTGCCGTCCGGCGACGACGCGCCCTCCAACCTGTGCATTGCCGTACAGGCGCCGGTGATGCGGCTCGACGCCGCCAAGGCGAAGGCGCTGCTGCCCGCACTGCAACGCGCAGCGCTTGCGCTCAGCCGCATCGGCACCGATGCGGCCGCCGAGCGCGCGCAGGCCTGACCTCTTCCACAGAATCCACAGAAAGCCCCCCGTGACCGATACCGCAGACCTCCGACCGGACCGAATGCTCAGCGTGCGCGAGGTGTTCGGCATCGACACCGACCTGCAGGTGCCCGCCTTCAGCCATCGCGAAGGACTCGGTGGCCTCGAAGACCACGTGCCCGAGGTCGACGCGGTCTACCGCTTCAACCCCGACGTGACGCTCGCCATCCTCGCGGGCTTCACGCGCGACCGGCGCGTGATGGTGCAGGGGCTGCACGGCACCGGCAAGTCGACGCACATCGAGCAGGTGGCCGCGCGGCTGAACTGGCCCTGCGTGCGCCTGAACCTCGACGGCCACATCAGCCGGCTCGACCTCGTCGGCAAGGACGCGGTGGTGCTGCGCGACGGCCAGCAGGTCACGCAGTTCCAGGAGGGCATCGTGCCCTGGGCGCTGCAGCGGCCCGTGGCGCTGATCTTCGACGAGTACGACGCGGGCCGGCCCGACGTGATGTTCGTCATCCAGCGCATCCTGGAGCGCGACGGCAAGTTCACGCTGATGGACCAGAACCGGGTGCTGCGCCCGCACGCGTTCTTCCGCCTGTTCGCCACGGCCAACACGGTGGGCCTGGGCAACCTCAACGGGCTTTACCACGGCGCGCAGCGCCTGAACCATGCGCAGATCGACCGCTGGAACATCGTCGCCTCGCTCAACTACCTGCCGGCCGCCGAAGAGATCGCGATCGTGCAGGCGCGCGTGCCGTCTTTGGCCGACGAGGCCGGCACCCGGCTGGTCGCCTCGATGGTCGCGGTGGCCGACCTCACCCGCAAGGGCTTTGCCGCGGGCGACCTGTCGACGCTGATGTCGCCGCGCACCGTCATCACCTGGGCCGAGAACGTCGAGATCTTCAAGGACCCGGCGCTGGCGTTTCGCCTGTCTTTCGTCAACAAGTGCGACGACGCCGAACGGCCCCTGGTCGCCGAGTATTTCCAGCGCTGCTTCGACCGCGAACTGCAGGAGTCGCACCAGCTGTCGGCGGGCGCGCGCGAATGAGCCAAGCGCCTGCATCGGCCAGCGCGATGCAGCGCAAGGTGCGGCAGGAAGAGCTGGTGGCCGAGCTGTGCGCGGGCGTGGTGCGCGCCTTCAGCGGCGAGCGCGACCTGCACTTTCGCGGTCGGCGGCTGCATCGGGGACGCGTGGCGCTCCCGTGGTTCGCACCGCACCTGCATCCGTCGCCAGACACCGACGACTTCGCATCGTTCCGCGGCGTGGCCGACGGCCTGGCGCTGCGGCTCACCGAATCGAACGCGGCGCTGCACGACAGCCTGCGGCCCGAAGAACCCGTCGAGCGCATGCTGTTCGAGATGCTCGAGCAGTTCCGCGCCGAGGCGATGGCGCCCGAGGTCATGGCCGGCATGCGCCGCAACCTGCGCCACCGGCATGAACAGTGGTCGCTGGCCTTCCATCACTCGGGGCTGACCGACACCGCGCGCGGCCTGTTGCTGTATGCCGTGGCACAGATCTGCCGCGCCCGCGTCAGCGGCCAGCAGGTGGTGGAGGCAACCGAAGACATGCTCGAAGCCACCCGCTTCGCGCTTGCGCCGCTGATTGGCCATGCGCTGGCAGGCCTTCGCCGCGACCGCACCGACCAGGCCGCCTATGCGGTGCACGCGCTGGCCATCGCACGCACCGTCGCCGCGATGCTGCACGAGGCCGGCGAAGAAAGCGCAGCCGCGCGCGACCCGCATGTGGACGACAAGCGCAGCGTGTTCAGCCTGGTCACGGACATGGACCGGGAGATCATCGAGCGCTTCACCACCGCGGAGTCGGGCCGCAGCACGGTGCTCGACGAGGCGGGCGGCAGCTACCGCGTGTTCACCAGTGCCTACGACCGCGAGCAGGACGCCGCCACGCTCGCGCGCAAGGACGTGCTGGCCGAGCACCGCGACAGGCTCGACCGCCGCATTGCCGCGCAGGGCGTGAACATCGCCCGCCTCGCGCGCGAACTGCGCACCCTGCTGGCCGAGCCCGAGCGCGACGGCTGGAGCGGCGGGCAGGAAGAAGGCCTGATCGACGGGCGCCGGCTCGCACAGCTCGTCGCCTCGCCCACCGAGCGGCGCCTGTTCCGCACGGAGCGCATGGAGCCGGTGGCCGATTGCATGGTCACTTTTCTCATCGACTGCTCGGGCTCGATGAAGGAGCACGCCGAGTCGGTGGCGATGATGGTCGACGTGTTCGCGCGCGCACTCGAACAGGCCGGCGTGACCAGCGAGGTGCTGGGCTTCACCACCGGCGCGTGGAACGGCGGACGCCCGCAACGCGAGTGGGTGCGCGCGGGCCGCCCGCCCCACCCCGGGCGCCTGAACGAACGCAGCCACCTCGTCTTCAAGGCCGCGGCCACGCCCTGGCGCCGCGCACGCCCGGCCATGGCCGCCTTGCTCAAGCCCGACCTGTTCCGCGAAGGCATCGACGGCGAGGCGCTCGACTGGGCCTGCACGCGGCTGCGCGCGCGCAGCGAGTCGCGCAAGCTGCTGCTGGTCATTTCAGACGGCTCCCCGATGGACAGCGCCACCCACCTGGCCAACGACGCGCACTACCTCGACCACCACCTGCGCGACGTGGTGGCGCGCCAGGAGCAGCGCGGCGACATCGCCATTGCCGGCATCGGCGTGGGCCTCGACCTGAGCCCGTACTACAGCCGCAGCCATGTGCTCGACCTCGCGGCCTCCAGCGGCAACACGATCTTTCGCGAAGTGATCGACCTCATGGCCGGGCGACACCGGCGCTGAAGCGTTTGGCACTGCATCCAGGTCCCTGGTTGACAAAGCGCCACCGACATTCCTACAGTGCGTTTCAAATCCAAGAACGCTGTTCCAACATTTGGAACGCCGGAGACAAATCCATGGACTCCACGCTTGCCAAGGGCCTGGCCGCCCTCGAATGGATGGCGCGCCAGCAGCGCGACTGCCGCGTCACAGACCTGGCCCAGGCCTTCGGCATGGCGCGCAGCAACGCGCACCGCACGTTGCAGACACTCGTCGAATGCGGCTGGGCCGTGCAAGACCCCGGCACCAGCGCCTACGGTCCCAGCCTCAAGCTCTTCGAACTGGGCGCATTGGTCGGCGAGGCCGCCGATGTGGGGGCCCTGCTTCGACCGCACCTGGCCGCGCTGGCGCAGGCCACGGGCGAGACCATCCACCTGGCCGTGCTCGACGGCGCCGACATCGTCTACCTCGACAAGTTCGACAGCCCCCTGCCCGTGGCCGCGTACTCACGCGTCGGCGGCCGGGCCCCGGCGTACTGCGTGGCCTCGGGCAAGGCGCTGCTGGCGGCCGCGTCGCTCGATGCCGCCGCGCTGCGGCAACGCCTCGGGGCGCTGGTGGCACACACCGGGAACAGCATCACCGACGTCGATGCCCTTCTTCTGGAACTGGCGCGCACACGCACACGCGGCTATGCGGAGAACCGCGAGGAATGGCGCCTGGGCGTATGCGGCCTCGGGGCGCCGGTGTTCAACGCACGCGGCGAAGCGATCGCGGCCGTGGGCATGAGCGTGCCGTCGATCCGCTTCGCACGCACGCAGGCGCGCCTGCTGGCCGGGCGCCTCACGGCCTGCGCGCGCGACGCCAGCGTCACGCTGGGCTACCGCGCGCGTGCGGCGGCAGGCCCCGTGGCTGACACCCCGAAGAAAAGGAGACTCGAATGACGCTGTTCTTCACCTCCCGCCTGCGCCCCCTGCTGTGGGCGGCGGCCGCGATCCCGGCGCTGCTGACGCCCCATTCTTCGCACGCCGACACCGGCGCCGACTACCCCACCAAACCGATCCGCCTGGTGGTGCCCTACCCGCCCGGTGGCGGCACCGACGTCATCGCGCGCATCGTGCAGGAGCGCTTCCAGACGCTGCTGGGCCAGCCGGTGCTCATCGACAACCGCGGCGGCGCGGCCGGCTCCATCGGCACCGAGCTGGTCGCCAAGTCGGCGCCCGACGGCTACACGGTGCTGTTCACGCTGTCGTCGCACACCATCAACCCGGCCATCTACAACAAGCTGGGCTTCGACACCGCGAAAGACTTCGCACCGGTCGCCATGGTCGCTTCGCTGCCGCAGATCCTGGTGGCCAACATGCAGTTTCCGGCCGGCACGGTGGCCGAGCTGGTGGCCATGGCCAAGGCCAAGCCCGACAGCATTTCCTTCGCCTCGGTCGGCAACGGCTCGCCCGGGCACCTGGCCGGCGAGCTGCTGAAGCTGCGCACCGGCACGCAGATGACGCACATTCCCTACCGCGGCGGCGGCCCCGCAGTGACCGACGTGATGGGCGGGCAGGTGCCGCTGCTGTGGGTGTCCATTCCCGCCGCGGCGCAGTTCGTGAAGGCCGGCAAGCTGAAGGCGCTCGCGGTGTCGACCACCCGGCGCAGCGCGGCCTTCCCCGACGTGCCCACCATGCAGGAGGCCGGCATTGCCGACTTCGACGTCGACTCCTGGTACGCCGTGTTCGTGCCCGCGAAGACGCCGCAACCCGCCATCGACAAGCTCAACCGCGTGATCAACACCGTGGTGAAGGAACCCGACATCCGCGACAAGCTGCTGGCCCAGGGCAGCGAAGGCGTCGGCGGCACGCCCGAACAGCTGGGCAAGGTCGTCACCACCGAACTCGTGCGCTGGCAAAAGCTGGCGAAAGAGGCCAGCATCAAAGTCGATTGACCGACACGGACAGACGCCATGGAACATTCGAATCCCTCCCCCATCGCCGAACTCGTGGCGCGCGCGCGCGCCGCACAGCGCATCTACGAAACCTGGTCGCAGGCGCAGGTCGACACCGCCGTGGTCGCGGCCGGCTGGGCCATCGTCGAGCCGGCGCGCAACCGCGAACTGGCCGAGCTGGCCGTGGCCGACACCGGCGTGGGCAACGTCGAGGACAAGGTGCGCAAGAACCACCGCAAGACCTTCGGCTTGCTGCGCGACCTGCACGGGGCGCGCTCGGTCGGCGTGATTGCAGAATACCCGGCACGCGGCATCGTCGAGATCGCGCGGCCCGTGGGCGTGGTCTGCGCCATCACGCCTTCGACCAACCCCGGCGCCACGCCGGCCAACAAGATCATCAACGCGCTCAAAGGGCGCAACGCGGTCATCGTGGCGCCTTCGCCGAAGGGCTGGTCGACGGCGGCGCGGCTCATCGGGTTCATCCACGCGCAGTTCGACCGCATCGGCGCGCCGCGCGACCTGGTGCAGTTGCTGCCCTCGCCTGTCAACAAGCAATCGACCGCCGAGCTGATGCGGCTGTGCGACCTGGTGGTGGCCACCGGCTCGCAAGCCAACGTGCGCGCGGCCTATGCGAGCGGCACCCCGGCCTTCGGCGTGGGCGCGGGCAACGTGGCCGGCATCGTCGACGAAACGGCCGACGTGGCGGCCGCGGCAGACCGCATCGTGCGCTCCAAGACCTTCGACAACGCGACCAGCTGCTCGTCGGAGAACAGCCTGGTCATCGTCGATGCGGTGCGCGCGCAGATGCTCGCCGCGCTGAAGGACCGGGGCGCAGTGATGCTCGCCGCCCCGCAGAAAGCCACGCTGCAGGCACTGATGTGGCCGGAAGGAAAACTCTCGCCCGCCGTCATCGGCCAGTCGGCACGCGCCATCGCCGAACGCGCGGCGGCGCTCGACGGGGCCAACCGCGCGGCGTGGCAGGCCATTGCCGAGGCCGACCCGCGCATCCTCATGGTGGCCGAAGACGGCGTGGGCCACGACCATCCGTTCTCCGGCGAGAAGCTCAGCCCGGTGCTCGCGGTGTACGCCGCGCCCGACTTCGCGCACGCCATGGCGACCGTCGCGCGCATCTACGCCTACGAAGGCGCCGGCCACTCGGTGGGCCTGCACAGCGCGGTGCCCGAACGCGCGCTCACGCTCGGGCTCACGCTGCCGGTGGCTCGCGTGATCGTCGACCAGGCGCACTGCATCGCCACCGGCGGCAGCTTCGACAACGGCCTGCCGTTCTCGCTGTCGATGGGCTGCGGCACCTGGGGCAAGAACAACTTCTCGGACAACATGAACTACCGCCACTACCTGAACATCACGCGCGTGTCGCGGTCGATTCCGGAGGTGGTGCCGACCGAGGAGCAGATCTTCGGCGCGTTCTTCGCCGCGCACGGCGCCGACTGAGCATGGCGGCGCCGGCCCTCACCGTTCATGCGCTGATCGAGCAGCAGGCGCTTCGCCAGCCGCACGCGGTGTATGCGCGCGCCACCGAGTCGGAGCGGCATCTCGGCTACGGTGAGCTCGCGCGCGCGTGCCGCCGCGTTGCCGCGGTGCTGGAGGGGCATGGCATGCAGGCGGGAGACACCGTCTCGGTCGTCATGCCCAACGGCCTGCAGACGCTGCGGGTGCTGCTGGGTGCGATGCACGGCGGCTTCTGCGTGAACCCCGTCAACCTGCTGTCGCAGCCCGAGCAGATGCGCTACGTGCTCGCGCATTCCGACTGCCGCGTGGTCTGCGTCGCGCCCGAATGGGAAGCGCGCGTGCGCGAGATCGTGCACGGCTTCGGCCGGCCGGTGAAGGTGATCGTGGCCGACCCCGAAGGCAATGCCTTGCCGGACGAAGAAGAAATGGCGCAGGCGGCGTCGCCGCCTTCTCCCGACGCCGTCGCGTTGCTGATGTACACCTCGGGCACCACCGGCATGCCAAAGGGCGTGATGCTCACGCAGCGCAACCTCGCGGCCAATGCGCACGCCATCAGCGCCGAGCACGCGCTGCAGCCGTCGGACCGGGTGCTCGCGGTGCTGCCGCTGTATCACATCAACGCCTTTGCGGTGACCATGCTCGCGCCGCTGGCGCACGGCGGCAGCCTGGCGATGCCGCCGAGGTTCTCGGCCGGCCGCTTCTGGGCGCAGGCCACGCGCGCGCAGTGCAGCTGGATCAACGTGGTGCCCACCATGATCTCGTACCTGCTCGAAGGTGCGAAGCCGCCGCTGGCGCAGACGCTGGGCATCCGCTTCTGCCGCTCGGCCTCGGCCGCGCTGCCGCCCGAGCACCATCGCGCCTTCGAGCAGATGTTCGGCATCGGCATCGTCGAAACCATGGGGCTCACCGAAACGGCCGCGCCCTCTTTCTCGAACCCGATGGACCCGGCCGCGCGCAAGCTCGGCTCGGTGGGCCGCGCCTCGGGCTGCATGGCCGGCGTGGTCGACGCGAAGCTGGCGGCCGTGCCCGACGGCGTGACCGGCGAGCTCGTGATCCGCGGGCCCCAGGTGATGCTGGGCTACTACAAGAACGAGCCAGCCACCCGCGCTGCCTTCACGCCCGACGGCTGGCTGCGCACCGGCGACCTGGGCCACCGCGACGCGGACGGTTTTTTCTTCGTCACCGGCCGCATCAAGGAACTGATCATCAAGGGCGGCGAGAACATCGCGCCGCGCGAGATCGACGAGGCGCTGCTGCGCCACCCCGCCGTGCGCGAAGCCGCCGCCGTGGGTGTGCCCGACCGCCACTACGGCCAGGAGATCGGCGTGTGCATCGTGCTGCGCGAAGGCTGCGCCTGCACCGAGGAAGAGCTGCGCGAGTTCAGCGCCGCCGCGCTCGGCCGCTACAAGGCGCCCGGCCACTACCGCTTCGTGCGCGACCTGCCGCGCGGGCCTTCCGGAAAGGTGCAGCGCCTGAAGCTGCTGCCGCTGTTCGAGGCATGACGACGGCCGAACTGCTGGTGCCGCCACTGGCCCCGGCCACGCTGGCCTACAGCCTGTGCGTGGTATTCGCGGCCGGCATCGTGCGCGGCTTCGCGGGCTTCGGCTTCTCGGCCATCACGGTGGCCGGCATGTCGCTGGTGGTGTCGCCCGCGCTGGTGGTGCCCGCAATCTTCATGCTGGAGATTCTTGCGAGCCTGAGCCAGCTGCGCGGCATTGCGCGCGACATCGACATGCCGTGGCTGAGCTGGCTGATGCTGGGCAACTTGGTCTGCATTCCGCTGGGCGTGGCGCTGCTCGCCTGGCTGCCCGAGACGCCGCTGCGCCTGCTGATCGGTGTGCTGCTGATGGCGGCCGCGCTGCTGCTGCGGGCGGGCGCGCACCTCACGCTGGTGCCAACGCGCGGCGTGCGGCTGGCCGCGGGCCTGGCGTCGGGGTTCATCAACGGCGTGGCGGCCATCGGCGGCATTGCGATCGCGGTGCTGCTGAGCACCGCGAAGATGGCGCCCGCGGCATTGCGCGCCACGCTCATTGCGCTGCTGCTGTTCAGCGACGTGGTGTCGCTGGTTTGCGCGGCGCTCATGCCCTCGCCGGCGCATGCCTCCGGCAACCTCATCGGGCCGGACACGCTCAAGTGGGCGCTGTGGCTCGCACCGGCAATGCTCGCGGGCATCTGGTACGGGCAGCGCTCGTTCAAGGGTGTGTCGCCGGCGCAGTTCAGGCGGCATGTGCTGAACCTGCTGATCGCGCTGGCGACGTTCAGCGTGGTGCGCGCGCTGGCCATCGGGTGGGCTTGAGCCCCTGCGCCGGCCCCGAGCCGAGCGCCGGTCCGCTCAGGGGGCCATTGCCCCCGCATCGAAAGCCGCGCTGTAGGTCTTCCAGTCTTTCTCGACCTGTGCGGCGCATTCGTGGGCGGCCCCGAGCAGGTCCTTGCGCCACGACTTGGCCGAGCCCCCGAAATCGACCAGCGCGTCGGCAACGGCCGATCCCTGCCGGCCCGCGCTGCGCAGCTGCGCCCACGCCACGAGCTGCCCCATCTCGCCAATCACGCCGCGAATCTGCGCAAGGCTGTTGCGGCGGGCATCGAGGCTCACCCGGTCTTCGCTCGGCTGCAGGCCGCGCAGCACATACGAAGCAGACGTAGCCTTGGCCCCCACGATGGGGTGCAGGAATGCCATCGATGCCGCCTGCATGCGCTGCTGCAGTCCCACCACGCGGTGTGCCTGCGACGGCCACGCGGGCTGCTTCAGCGCGAGGTGCGGCGCCAGCGAAGACGGCAGCGCCTGCTTCAGGTCGAGCAGGTAGTTGCCGTCGGGCGAGCCCTTGCCTTCGACCAGCACGATGTAGCGCTCGACCCCCAGGCTGCCGGTGCCCGCGATGCGCCGCGCCACGTCGAGCACCTTGAAGAAGCCGGGCTTGTCCTGCGAGGCCGCGAAGGCGTCGATGAGCGCCGTTGCCTTCGCACGCGCGTCGTCGCTCACGCTCAGCGCGTGCTCGCCGTCGCAGCGAATGACACGGCCGCGCCCCTTCCTGTCGGTGCGCCGGTCGAGAAAGGCCGGCCGCGTGCGCGCCTTGAGGGTGTCCAGCAGTTGCCCGATCAGCCCGTCCGCGGTGTCGCGCTCCACCCAGCGGGCCTTGCCGGGCACCAGCGCGGCCGCATAGGCATCGAGGAAGGTCTTGCACAAGGCATCGGCGTCGCCGGCCGCGCACAGGCTGTCGCCCGCCACCAGGATGCTCGACAGGAAGCGCACCAGCTCCCAGGTGACGGGCGCCAGCGCAGCCTCGTCGAAGTCGTTGAGGTCGAAGTACACGAGCCGGTTGTCGCCCTTGTAGCTGCCGAAGTTCTCCAGGTGCGCGTCGCCGCAGAGCCAGCCCGCCGGCGCCTTGGCGAAGAGCGCATCGTTCGGCAGGCGGTCGTAGAAGAGATGGCAGGTGCCCCGCAGGAACACGAAGGCGTTGCTGCGCAGGTTGGCGTACTTCATCGCCAAGCGCTCGGGGTCGCGGCCTGCGTTGAAGTTGCGGATGGCGTCGACGACTTTCGGCATGGGCTCCTTGCGTCGCACGCGCACGGCGCGCAGTGCGTGGTTGGGGGATTGTGGGCCACGACGGTGCCGGGTACGGCCCGTCCGGCCCGGCTTGACGGCGCAAGCCTACAAGTTGCGGCGCGGGGACGCCCTAGATTGCCCCATCCTTACCGTTACGCCGCCCCAAGAAACCATGCCCGAAGAACGCAACCCTGATCTGGCCGCCTGGATCGCCGCAGAGACGGCCGCCTACTCTGCCATTCATGCGCTCCACCAGCGAACGCAAGGCGGGCGCTTCGCGCCGCCGGACCACCGCATCGAACAGATCGCCCGGTTGCGCAAGGAAGCCGACGTTCGTTTTGCCAGCCTGTGGGGCGCCCTTGGCGCATCCGTTCAAGCCTGCGAGCCTGCTTCTGCGACGCGATCCGCGCATGCCACCCCGGCCATGTCTCCCGCAGCTCGCGCTCGACGTTCCGAAGGCCTGAGGGCCGCGGCAAGCCACCCGACGTCAGCCCCGTAAAGGGAAGCTTCTACTGGGGCGAAGCGACGTCTTTTCGCCCCGCATTCACCCTGTATATTCGCCCGGCCATCAAGGCATGAGGGCGCTGCCCGCCACGCGAAAAATGCGGCGCACGGCAGCGCCGTATCCAAAAAATTCAGGGTGAATCACATGCAGAAAAACACCGGCAGGCTCGCTGCCTTTCTTCCCGCGCTCCCGTTGATCGTTGCGGCCTCCCTGTGGCACGGCAACGCGCAGGCCGACAACGCCGCGCCCGTGCTGAGCTACGGCAAGCTCGTCGAGGCGTACAAGGCCAACCCCAAGGAGGCGGCGGCAAAGTACACGCAGAAGCGCCTGGCATTCAGCGGCCGCGTGATGCGCATGGGCAGCAGCGCGGACACCACCTATTTCGGCGCGGTGGCCGACGACGGCGCGCAGTTCGACACGCAGTTCGCAGTGAGCGACCAGGAGGCCCTGAAGCCGAAGTTCAAGGACCAGAAGCTGACCCCGTTCCAGCCATCGTCGAGCATCGTGTTCGACTGCCTCAACGAAGGCTTCCTGGCCACCGCCATGGTGCCTTCGCCCAAGCTCACGCAGTGCCGCCTGGTGAAGTAGCCGCCTTCGCGGGCAGCCGGCGCGGCGCGGCTGCTCAGAGCAGCGTGCTCATCTTGCCCGCGGCGGTCTTCAATGCATCGATGCGCGTCAAGGCGTCGGCCATCGACATGCGCGCCGTCGGCGCATGCACCGCCAGCGCGGCGCGCACCGCGCCTTCGGCGTCCCGCACGGGAACGGCCACCGCCACCAGCCCGGCAATGAACTCCTCGCGGTCGCACGCGTAGCCGCCCTTCGCGATGGCCTCGCATTCGGCGCGCAACGCATCGGCCGTCGTCATCGTGTTGGCTGTCATGCGCTCCAGCGGCAGGCGGTCGACGAGCGCGTCGCGCTCTTTCTTCGGCATCAGCGCCAGGAACAGCTTGCCGCTGGCCGTGCAGTGCAACGGCACGTGCGAGCCCACGTCCAGCGTGAGGCGCAGCGGCCATTGCGCCTCGACGCGGTCGAGGTAGAGCACCCCTGCGCCGTCGAGCGTGGTGAGGTTGCAGGTTTCTCCCACCTCGCGCACCAGTTCCGACAGCACCTCGTGCCGCAGGCCGCGCACCACGCCGTGGTTGAGCGTGTCGAAGGCCAGCTTGCGCAGCGCCGGGCCGACGCTGAAGGAGCGCTCGTCTACGTCGCGCGCCAGGAAGCCGGTGGCCAGAAGCTGTGTGCAGATGCGGTGCGCGGTGCCCTTGGGCAGGCCGAGTTGCGCGGCCAGTTCGGCCAGCGTGAGGGCGCGGCCTTCGTTGGCCAGCAACGCCAGCAGGCGCAGGCTGCGCTCGGCGGAAGAACCGGAACCGGGCTCCGGCTCCACGGGGGACATCACGGCGGCAGCGGCTCTCGCGGGACGGGGCATGCGGGTAAACCTTAAAAGTGGAACATTGCGTTCCGAAAATCATTGGCCTAGGATGCGGCCGAGCCCTTCGATTGTTCCACTCCCTCAACACAGGATCCCTCCGGACCTCGCCGAATGCCTGACCAAGAGTTCGACTACATCGTCGTCGGCGCCGGCTCCGCCGGCTGCGTGCTGGCCGCCCGGCTCAGCGAAGATCCGGCCGTGCGCGTGCTGCTGCTCGAAGCCGGTCCGGCCGACCGCTCGCTGTGGATCCACCTGCCCATCGGCTACGGCAAGACGATGTGGAGCCCCACCTACAACTGGCGCTTCGAAACCGACCCCGACCCCAACATGAACGGCCGGCGCATCTACTGGCCGCGCGGCAAGACGCTGGGCGGCTCGAGCGCCATCAACGGGCTGATCTACATCCGCGGCCAGCGCGAGGACTACGACCACTGGGCCGCGCTCGGCAACGCCGGCTGGGGCTACGACGACGTGCTGCCCTACTTCATCAAGTCCGAGGGCAACCAGCGCGGCGGCGACGCCTTCCATGGCGGGAGCGGGCCGCTGAAGGTGTCCGACATCGCCGCGAAGCACGAGCTGATCGAGGCCTTCATCGGCGGCGCCGAACAGACCGGCGTGCCCCGCACCCGCGACTTCAACGGCGCCGCACAGGAAGGCGCGGGCTACTACCAGCTGACCACGCACAAGGGCTGGCGCTGCAGCACGGCCACGGCCTACCTGACGCCGGCCGTGAAGCGCCGTCCCAACCTGCGCATCGAGACCGAGGCGCTGGCCGGCAAGCTGGTGTTCGAAGGCAGGCGCGCCGCCGGCGTCACCTACCGCCAAGGCGGCGAACTCAAGGCCGCGCGCTGCCGCGCCGAGGTGCTGCTCGCGGCCGGCTCGATCCAGTCGCCGCAACTGCTGCAGCTCTCGGGCATCGGGCCGCGCGCGCTGCTCGAGCGCGTGGGTGTTGCGCCGGTCCACGACCTGCCCGGGGTAGGCGAGAACCTGCAGGACCACCTGCAGATCCGCCTGGGCTACGAGTGCGCCAAGCCCATCACCACCAACGACCAGCTCAACTCCTGGTTCGGCCAGATGGGCATGGGCATGGAATGGCTGCTGCACCGCACCGGCCCGCTGGCCGTGGGCATCAACCAGGGCGGCTGCTTCATGCGCGCGCTGAAAGGCGCCGACGGCAAGCCCGTGGCGGCCACGCCCGACATCCAGTTCCACGTGGCCACGCTCTCGGCCGACATGGCCGGCGGCAAGGTGCATCCGTACTCGGGCTTCACCATGTCGGTGTGCCAGCTGCGGCCGGAGTCGCGCGGGCACGTGCGCATTCGCTCGCTCGACGTGGCCGAGCCGCCCGAGATGCAGCCCAACTACCTGGCCACCGCGCTCGACCGCGCGACCACCGTGGCCGGCGTGAAGGCGGCCCGCGCCATCGCCGATGCACCCGCGATGCGGCCCTACGTGAAGCGCGAGGTCAAGCCCGGCCCCGCCGCGGCCAGCGACGAAGACCTGCTCGAGTTCTGCCGCAACAACGGCGCCACCATCTTCCACCCCACCGGCACCTGCCGCATGGGCAGCGATCCGCTCGCCGTGGTCGACGCGCGCCTGCGCGTGCACGGCATCGCGGGCCTGCGCGTGATCGACTGCTCGGCCATGCCCACGCTGGTGTCGGGCAACACCAACGCCCCCGCCGTGATGATGGCCGAGAAGGCCGTCGACCTGATCAGGGAGGACGCCAGGCAATAACAGCACCCGAAGGCCCGAAGAGGCCATTCAGACAACAACGCATTGGAGACAAACACATGAGCGCAACCGACGAAAAAGCGATTCGCAGGGTGGTCATCTCGGCCCTGGTGGGAGCCACCATCGAGTGGTACGACTTCTTCCTGTACGGCGTGGTGGCCGGCATCGTGTTCAGCAAGCTGTACTTCCCGGGCAGCGACCCGGTGGTGTCGGTCCTGCTGGCCTACACCACCTTTGCCGTGGGCTTCGTCACGCGGCCATTGGGCGGCGTGATCTTCGGCCACTTCGGCGACAAGATCGGCCGCAAGAGCATGCTGATCATCACGCTGATGATCATGGGCGTGGCCACCTTCCTGATCGGGCTGGTGCCCACCTATGCGCAGATCGGCGTCGCCGCACCCATCCTGTTGCTGCTGCTTCGCATTGCACAGGGCATCGGCCTGGGCGGCGAATGGGGCGGCGCGGTGCTCATGGCGTACGAGTACGCACCGAAGGAAAAGCGCGGCTTCTATGCCTCGCTGCCGCAGATCGGGCTGGCCATCGGGCTGTGCCTGGCCTCGGGCGTGGTGGCGCTGCTGTCGTCGCTGCTGACCGACGCGCAGTTCATGGCCTGGGGCTGGCGCATCGCCTTTCTCATCTCCGGCGTGATGGTGCTGGTGGGCATGTACATCCGCCTGCACGTGCAGGAAACGCCCGAGTTCGCGGCCGTGAAGGCGCGCAACGCCGAGCTGCGCATTCCGTTCATGGACATGATCCGGCGCTACCCGGGCAATGTGCTGAAGGGCATGGGCGCGCGCTACATCGACGGCGTGTTCTTCAACATCTTCGGCGTGTTCTCGATCAACTACCTCACCAGCACGCTCAAGATCAGCCGCACCGACGCGCTGCTGGGCGTGATGGCCGCGGCGGTGGTGATGATCTTCTTCATTCCCTTCTTCGGCCGGCTGTCCGACAGGATCGGGCGGCCCAAGGTGTACATGTGGGGGTCGATCGTCACGGCGGTGTCGGCCTTTCCGGGCTTCTGGCTCATGACGCACAGCGGGGGCAACGTGCTGCTGGTGTGGCTTGCGATCATCGTGCCCTTCGGCATCCTGTATGCGTCGGTGTACGGGCCGGAGGCGGCGCTGTTCTGCGACCTGTTCGACGCGAAGGTGCGCTACACGGGCATCAGCTTCGTCTACCAGTTCTCGGGCATCTTCGCCTCGGGCATCACGCCCATCATCGCGACCGCGCTGCTCAAGTCGGGCGCGGGCGAGCCGTGGCAGATCTGCATGTACGTGCTGTTCGCGGGTGCCGTGTCTGCCCTGTGCGCGTGGCTGATCGGGCGCTCGCCGTCGCCGGCCGACGCGCCCCAGGCCTCGGCCTCACGGTGAGGCCACGGCGGGGGCGGCCGCGCGCACCTGCCGCACCACGGACAGCACCGCATCGACCACCGCCTCGGGGTCGTCGAACTGGATGTCGTGCCCCGAGCCGGGCAGCAGCCGGTGCGTGCCGCGCGTGGACCAGCGGGCAATGTCGTCGTGCATCTGCTTCCACAGCGCCTGCACCTGCGTTCCCTGCCCGGGCGTGATCTTCATGCCGCGCAGTTCGCCCTCGGCATAGGGCGCCATCGCCGTGAGCACCACCAGCGGGCGGTTGCCCAGGTCGCGAAAGGCGCCTGCCTCGGCCAGCGTGCGGTCGGTCGCGTCACCCTCGGCCCACTGCGTGCGGAACGACTGCGGTGCAAAGGCACGAACCGCCTGCAGGTCGCGCGCCGTCTGGTTCGGCGCCTGCGGCAGCAGCACCGGTGCCGCCGCGCGCAAGAGGCCCGACCACCCCAGGCTCATGACGATGCGCGAGCGCAGCGAGCGCGACTCCGTCATGTAGTTCGCCACGCGCGCCACCTGGTCCGGATGCGAGGGGTCGACCAGCACCAGCCCCGCCACCTCGGCGCCGAAGTACCGCGTGAAGGTGACGGCATAAAGTCCGCCGATCGACTGGCCCACCATCACGAACGGGCCGTGTTCGCCGGCGCCGGTCAATGCGGCATACAGGTCCTGCGCAACCTGCCTCGCAGTGGAAGGCGCATCCGAAGGGTCGCTCCACATCAACCCCGCGCGGCTGTAGGCGCAAGCGCGCGTGTGCGCGGCCACCTTCGGCTGCACGGCCGACCAGCTCAGCGCGCCGTCGACGCTCTGACCCGCCTCGAACACCACGGTGGGCGAGCCCGAGCCCCGGCAATCCAGCTGGATGCGCCGCCCGCCGATGTCGACCATGCGCCCGGGCGGCGGAAAGTCGCGCGCGGCGCGGTAGCGGCCGGCCTGCTCGTACACCGCGCCCAGCAGCAGGGCCAGCGCCAGAACGGCCACGGCGCCCAGGGCGATGCGCGCGGTCACCGGCGCATCACACCGGCGGGAACTGGAAGATCAGCTCCTGCAGCATCGAATGCACCAGTTCGGGCGACCAGAACGGGTCCAGCGTCTTGTCGCCGTGCGCCGGAATGCCGTTTCTCCAGCAGCGCCACGTGGCGTGGACTTCGCCGCTTTCGATGTCGCCGGTAAAGACCACCGCGTTGAGCCGCCCGCCCTGGGCGCCCCAGCGAAAGCCGACATGCGGGTGCGCGTCGCGGCTGAGGCCTTCTTCCCGGTCGACGTAGCACTCGGCCGCGTCGCCGAGCTTGGCCGCAAAGTATTCGGCGAACTCGCAAAAGACGGGATAGGCCAGGTCGTTGAGCCGTTGCGACATGCGCCGCGCCCGCCGGGCCCGGTCGGCCACGTCCGCGTCCTGGCGAGGCTCGAGGAGCCTTGCGTCGAAGTAGCTGTCGAGCAGCTGGAATTTCGAACCGTTCATCGCTTCCCTTTCGGCACTGCAGATGGTCTGCTGTCCTTGCTTATAAGTACCAGAGCTGAACGCAGCCTGTCTGTGCGCGCCGCCGGGGCATTCCAAGGCCGGAACCATGGAATAGTTCACAAAGTACAACCAATGCACACCTACTTGAGCCGATAACTGAGCTTTCGGTTCCCGCTGACCATGGAATCGAGCCCCAGCCATTCGCCCTGCTGCGAATACCAGACGTCGATGGGTTGCGCGTCGGTCGCAATGCGCCATCGCGTGGCGGCCACCTGCTGGCCGCGCACCTCGACCGTGCCGTTGCCGGCGCGGCTGACCTTCACCGCCTCGAACTTGCCGCTCTGCGCGTTCAGCAGCTTGTCCT
Source organism: Variovorax sp. AC103 (assembly GCF_979254005.1). NCBI lineage: Bacteria > Pseudomonadati > Pseudomonadota > Betaproteobacteria > Burkholderiales > Comamonadaceae > Variovorax > Variovorax sp. AC103. Next base: position 77,561 of record NZ_CEEDFC010000005.1, read on the forward strand.
GCGTGCGGATGGCCGGGTTCCAGTAGGCGAAGCTCATCACGCAGCCTTCGAGCGACTGCGTGCCCTTGGGCGTGGTCACGGCCAGCGCGTTGTCGCCGGCCGCCTCGGCGTTCACCCGCTCGGGGGTGCCGTCGTCGTCGGTCTTCGAACTCAGGCGCTTGAGGCAGTCGCCGCGCCACATCTCGGAGGCGTTGTGCTGGTAGCGGTACACCGTCACGCCGAGCAGCTTGACCGCGAAGCGCGCCTCGCTGGTGAGCTTGCGCTCGTCGCCGGAGGTGGCCAGCGCGAAGCGGTGCTCGCCGATGGGCGCATCGTCCAGCAGCACGCGAAAGTCCCATTCGCCACCGGCGGGCCCGGCCGCCGAGGCGGTGGCCGCCCCATTCGAGAGTGCGGCCAGTGCGGCCACCACGAGGACCCGGTGCTTGTTGTTTCTCATGACGCCTTGTGGTTGCCGCGCACCGGCCCCGGAAGAAAGGCATTGGTGCGCGCGATGTAGTCGCGGTACGCCGGGCGGCGCTCGCCGATGTCGCCTTCGAGCATGCGCACGCCCGACACCTTCAGCAGCAGCCAGGTCATGAGCAGCGGCGACACCACGCTCCACGCGCCGCCCCAGCCCGCCCCGCCCATGGCCATGAGCCACAGCCCCCACCAGACGCAGGTTTCGCCGAAGTAGTTGGGGTGGCGGGTGTAGCGCCACAGGCCGCGGTCCATCACCTGCCCCTTGCTCTTCGGATCGGCCTTGAAGCGCGCCATCTGCGCGTCGCCGATCGCCTCGAAGAAGGTGCCGAACAGCGCCAGCGCGATGCCCAGCGCGTCGAGCGCGCCCAGCGCACGCGGCGCCGCCATGCCCGGCAGGAACGGCGCGGACACGACCCAGGCCAGCACCGCCTGCAGCGCGAACACCAGGTGCAGGCTCTTGAAACCGAAATTCGGCTGGTTGCGCGCGCGGATCGCCTGGTAGCGCCGGTCTTCCCCGTGCCCCCAGTTGCGCCAGGTGATGTAGAGGCACAGCCGCACCGCCCACGCCGCGCCGATCACCGCCATGCACAGGCCGCGCACCGTCTGCACCGGCAGCAGACCGAAATAGACCAGCCCCGCACCCACGATGCACAAGGGCCACATGCGGTCGATCAGGCTGGCGTCGTGGCGGACCAGGCTGGCCACCCAGGTCAGGAACGCTAGCGATGCGGTCAGTGCCAGGCCGGCCAGGGCCACTTCCATGGAACCGCTCATGCGCGGCGCTCGAACAGGTAATGGCTCACCCACCAGCGCTGGCCGTTGTCAAAGCCGAACAACTCGGCCACCGACATGAAGAACAGCCGCCAGCGCGTCCACCAGATGTTCGCGTCGGCGCCGTAGGTGGCCTGGAACAGCGGGCGCAGCGTGTCGCGGCGCTCGTCCATGTTGCGCAGCCAGGCCTCGGCCGTGCGCTGGTAGTGGCTGCCTTCCCAGCGCCAGCGGCGCAGCAGGCGCAGGTCGTCCTGGCAGTGCAGCGCCAGGTCGTCGCTGGGCATCATGCCGCCGGAGAAGAAGTACTTGCTCATCCAGTCGCTGGGGTCGCGCACCTCGAAAGGGTACGGCGCCTCCCGGTGGGCGAACACGTGCATGAAGAACTTGCCGCCCGGCTTGAGCCAGCGCGCCACGTTGGCAAAGGCCTGCGGCCAGTTGCGCAGGTGCTCGAACATCTCGACCGACACCACGCGGTCGAAGCGCTGGTCGGTGTCGAACACGTTGATGTCGCGGGTCAGCACGCGCACATTGCGCAGGCCGCGCTGGGCCGCTTGCGCCTCGATGTATTCACGCTGCGAATTGGAGTTGGACAGCGCGGTGATCCGGCTGTTCGGGTAGTGCGCCGCCATCCACAGCGTGAGCGAGCCCCAGCCGCAACCCAGCTCCATCACGTCCTGCCCGTCGGCCAGGCCGGCCCGTTCGCAGGTGGCGGCCAGCGCGGCGGACTCGGCCTCTTCCAGCGTCTGCGTGCCTTCGGGCCAGTAGCAGCTGCTGTATTTGCGGTGGTTTCCCAGCACTTCGCCGAAGAAGGCGGCCGGAACTTCGTAATGCTGTTCGTTGGCCTTCTCGGGCAGCGGCGCCAGGTTGGCCTTGCCCATGCGGGCGACGAAGTCCTGCGTCAGCTCGGCCACGGCCAGCGCATTGCCCGCCTGCAGCTCGTGGAGCCGGTCTTTCAGCAGGCGGCGAATGCCGCGGCGGACCACGGTGTCGGGCACCAGGCCCTTTTCGACCCAGCGAATGGCGAATGCGATGTCCTGCGGCATGACTGTTCCTCGATAGCGGCACGTCGATGCGCGTGCCATAGGCACCTGTACGCAGCGGTCCTGGTTTTGGATGAGGCGGTTCCATTCTTGGCGCGGCGACACCCCCTTTTGTCATGGGCACGAAATGTTAAAAACATAACATAAGTTCACACTTATTGAACAAATGCAGCCGTCATGCCCGAAACCTCCGAATATTTGAGCGATTTCCGGCCCCGGTTCCGCCAGCCCTGCGCGGGCGATCTCTGCACCACGGTGCCGTGCATGACGACCGAGGAGACGAACGAGAAGGTGATGGACGTCTTCAGCCGGCATCGCGATCTCGTCAGCCTGCCCGTGGTGGAAGGCCAGCAGCCGATCGGCCTGATCAACCGGAACATCTTCCTGTCGCAGATGAGCCAGCCGTTCCGCGTGGAGCTGTATGGCCGCAAGAGCTGCATCGCCTTCATGGACAAGGACCCGTTGATCGTCGATGCGGCGCTCGACCTGGAGTCCCTCACCTTCAAGACCGTGGAATACGGCGAGAAGGCCCTGACCGACGGCTTCATCATCACCCGCGACGGCCAGTTTGCCGGCGTGGGCAACGGCCTGCAGCTCATGCGCGTGGTGGCGGACCTGCAGGTTTCGCGCAACCGCCAGATCATGCACAGCATCGAGTACGCCAGCGTGATCCAGCAGTCCACCTTGCGCAGCTCGCTCGACGCATTGGCGCGCGCCTGCCCCGAGGCCCACCTGGTGTGGGAGCCTCGCGACGTGGTCGGCGGCGACTTCTACCAGTTCAGCACCGAGGCCGACGGCTGGTTCGCCACCGTGGCCGACTGCACGGGGCACGGCGTGCCGGGCGCCTTCATGACGCTGATCGCCTCCACCAGCCTGACCCAGGCCATCGAGCAGCACGGCGCGCGCGACCCGGCGCGGCTGCTGGGCAGCGTCAACCGCAGCATCAAGCAGATGCTGGGACAGATGGGCGAACACGACGCAACGCCCGGCTCCGACGACGGCATGGATGCCGCGTGCTTCTGGTTCGAGCCCGCGCACGGCCGGCTGGTGTTCGCCGGCGCGCGGCTGTCGCTGTTCGTGCTGCGCCCCGGCGCCGACGGCGTGGAGGTTGTCGAGGGCCAGCGCAAGGGCGTGGGCTACATGGACAGCGATTTCGACTTCGCCTGGAGCAACCAGGAACTCACGCTGCCCGCGGGCAGCCTCGTCTTCGTGAGCACCGACGGGCTGGTCGACCAGGTCGGCGGCCCGCGCGCCATTGCGCTGGGCAAGCGGCGCGTGCGCGAACTGCTGCTCGCGCAGCGCGAGCGCACGGCCGCGCAGATCAACGAGGCCGTGCTCGACACCCTGAGGCTCTGGCAGGGCGAGCACCACCGCCGCGACGACCTGACCTTTTTCTGCTTTCGCACCTGACAGGGGAATCCAACCGTGCCGTTCCCGCAGATCGCCGACAAGTACGGCTCCTTCTTCAACCTGGCGCGCCAGCACCAGGTCATCTTCTACTACGTGGGCTACTTTTCGCAGCACATCGTGGCCGCCATGTCCGACGCCGTGAAGCTGCAGCTCGAGGTGGCCGGCGTGGCCGGGCCGACCCGGCGCAGGCTGTTCTCCTCGTTCGTGGAGATGGCGCAGAACATCATTCATTACTCGGCCGACACGCTGACCGCCACGAGCCAGCAGAGCGGCGAACTGCGCCACGGCTCGGTGTGCATCCGCCGCGAGAGCGACGGCGGCTTTCTGTTGCTGTGCGCCAACCCCGTGGAGCCCGAGATCGCCGATGCGCTGCGCGTGAAGCTGGAAATGCTGCGCAGCATGACGCTGGACGAAATCAAGCAGGCCTACCGCCAGACGCTGCGCGAGGAAACGCCCGAAGGCAGCAAAGGCGCGGGCATGGGACTTCTCACGGTCGCGCGCGACGCACGGGAGCCGCTGGAGTTCGACTTCGACGCCGCCGACAGCGCCGGCGGCGCCCCGGTGTTCTACCTGAAGGCGGCAATCTGATGCGCGCCACGCCCGGCAACGAATCGAGACCACAGATGGAAAACCTCTACATCGCCCCGACGCCCAGTTCGCCCCAGGTGGACTTCAGGTTCGACACCCACACGCTCGGCCTGCGCGGCGAGTCGTACCCCGAGAATGCCGCCGCCTTCTATGGCGAAATCATCGCGCGCCTGAAGGACTACCTGGCCGGGCAGAGCGGCAGCCGCATCGAGGTCAACATTGCCCTGGCCTACTTCAACAGCTCCAGCACCAAGATGCTGTTCAACCTGATTGCGGCGCTCGCCGACGCCGTGGCGGCGGGCAACCGCGTGGCCCTGAACTGGTACCACGACGAGGAAGACGACACCATTCTCGAATTCGGCCAGGAGCTGAGCGAAGACTTTCCCGCAATCGATTTCGCCAGCCATCCGGTGAGGCCCGCCTGAATGGACACCGCAGCCGCCACCGCCGCGCCGCCGGACCTGTTCGATGCCGAGCACCAGGCGCTGCAAGCCGCCCGCGCCGCCTATGAAGACTGCGCTTCGGCGCAGCCCTCCCCCTGCCGCCTGGCCCTGGGCGAACTGCTCACCGTCTACGAGCGGCTGCTGCGCGAAACGCGCCGGCTGGTGCGCCGCAGCGACCGGGCCGAACTCGAGATGAACCAGCTGAACCTGCGCCTGCAGGCGCTGGCGGCCGAGCTCGAATACCGCGCCACGCACGACCCGCTGACCGGCGTGCTCAACCGGGCGGCCGTCATCGAGCTGGTGAACCGCCATTTCGAGCGCCATGACCTCGCGCTGATCGTGCTGGACATCGACCACTTCAAGCGCATCAACGACAGCTTCGGCCACCCCACGGGCGACCGCGTGATCCAGGGCGTGGTCACCTGCCTGAAAAATGCGGCGCCGGCCACGGCGCAGATCGGCCGCGTGGGCGGCGAGGAATTCACCGTGGTGCTGCCCGGGCCGGGCAGCGACGCCGACGGGCAGGTCGCGCAGGCCCTGCGCCGCGCCATCGAGTGCTTTGCGTTCGACCTGCCCGACGGCAGCAGCGTCACGGCCAGCTTCGGCGTGAGCTGGCTGCCGCACGGCAGCAGCTTCGACGAGGCCTATGGCCTGGCCGACGAAGCCTTGTACGTCGCCAAGCGCGGCGGACGCAACCAGGTGGCGCTCGCATCCGGCCAGGTGCACGCGCAGCCCGCATGAAGCGCGAGACTGATGCGGGCTGGCCGGGGGACGCCGCCGACCGGCCCGCGCCAGCGCTTGCGCTTGCGCTTGCACTTGCGCCGGACACGGCGCCCGATCCGCGCATGCTCGAGCTCATCGTGCGCTCCAGCGCCTCGCTGCTGGAAGAACCCGACCTGCACACCTTCGCCCGCGGCGTCATCGCGCAGTTCACCACCCTGCTGGCCGGCGGCGACGGCCTGGCCTGCGCACCGCCAGCACCGCCAGCGAGCGGACACCGGGTGCTGGCGGCGACCGGCCGCTTCGCTCCCCTGCTCGGCCTGCCGCTGGACGCCGTGCCCGAGCAGCCGGCGGTGACGCTGCTGCGCCGCGCGCTGGCATGCGGCTGCAACGTCCACGGCGAGGGCAGCGAGGACAGCGAAAACGGCGAAGGCCGCGGGTTGGCCTTGCACATCGGCCGCAAGGGCGAGCAGCCCATGGCCGTCTTCATCGACACCACCTGCCTGCACGGCGCGCTCGACCGGCAGCTGCTGGACGTGCTCTGCCTCCACCTCGGCACCTTGCTGCACCAGCGGGGCCTGATGGAGCGGCTGCACGAATATGCCTACTTCGATCCGCTCGTGCGCCTGCCCAACCGCACCCGTTTCGTCGAGAAGGTGGACGACTGCGCACGGCAAGGCATGCGGGAGCACATCCTGGCGCTGGTCGACATCGACGACTTCAGCGCCGCCAACGACGTCATGGGCCACCGCTTCGGCGACCGCGTGCTGCAGGCGGTGGCGCAGCGCCTGGCCGAGGCCTTGCCGGCCGGCGTGCTGCTCGCCCGCCTGGGCGCGGACACCTTCGGCGTGCTCGGGCCGCTGCAGCAAGTGGCGCCCCAGCAATTGCTGGACTGCGTGCGCCAGCCGCTGGCCGTGGACGGCGTGCCGCACAAGGTGTCGCTGACCTGCGGCTACGTGCTGCTGCCCGAAGACGCGCAGGCCGGCGCCGACCTGGTCAAGGACGCCACCATCGCCCTGAAGCGCGCCAAGCGCGACCACCGGGGCCGGCACCTGCAGTACTCGGCCCACATGGGCGCCGAGGCCCGCGACCGCGCCCTGCTGCTGTCCAGCCTGCGCGCGGCCGTCGACAACGCGCAGCTCTTCCTGGTCTACCAGCCGCAGGTCAACCTGAACACCCATGCGCTGGTGGGCCTGGAGGCCCTGGTGCGCTGGCGTGCCGAAGACGGCAGCCTCATACCGCCGGACCGCTTCATTCCGGTGGCGGAGCATTCGGGCCTGATCGTGGCGCTGGGGCAATGGGTGCTGTCCACCGCCTGCCTGGCCATGCGCGCGCTGCTGGACGCGAACCTCGCGCCGCTGCGCATGGCCGTCAATGTGTCCAGCGTGCAGCTGCAGGACCCGGCGTTCTACGACACCGTGTGCGCGGTGCTGGCGCACAGCCGGCTGCAGGGCCACCACCTGGAACTGGAGATCACCGAGTCCGTGGCCGCGCTGCCCACCGAGCTGCTGGAGTCCACCCTGACGGCCTTGCGGGCCAAGGGCATTTCCATTGCCATCGACGACTTCGGCACCGGCTACTCCTCGCTCAGCTACCTGGAACGGTTGCCGCTGGACCGCATCAAGATCGACGGCACCTTCGTGCGCCGCCTGGGCGAGGCGCAGGGCGCGCGCATTGCCGAAATGATCGCGCAGCTGGGCCGCAAGCTCGGCCTGCATGTGCTGGCCGAGGGCATCGAGGACGCAGCCGCCCTGCGGGCGTTGCTGGCCATGGACTGCGACGAGGGCCAGGGCTACTACATCGCCCCGCCCATGGACAAGACCGCCCTGCTGCGCTGGCTGCACGAACGCACTGAAAAGGAAAGGCGCGGGCACTCGCTGGGCATGTCCGACCCTTGCTAGAGAGCGGCGGGGCGGCTAACATCGCCCACCCTGGAGATGGCATTCCTCCATGAACCGCAGCGGCATCGCCCGCAGCTGATGATGCCTGCAGACACCTGATCACATCGCAGGGCTGCAGGCGTTCGCGTTCACACACCGCGTTGCCCTGCCGGTCGATCAGGCCCCTCGTTTTTCGCACCTGATCCACATGACCCGTTTTCGCCGCCCCGAACAGCTCGAGCTCCTGCCCTACATCGGCAAGTGGCTCGTCATCGCCAGCGTCGTCGCCTTTCTGGCCGGCTCCGCTTCCGCCTTCTTCCTTTTCGCCCTCGACTGGGCCACCAACTGGCGCGAGGCGCACCGCCAGGTCGTCTGGCTGCTGCCCCTGGCCGGCTTTGCGGTGGGGTGGGTCTACCACCGCCTGGGCAAGCCGGTGGACGCCGGCAACAACCTGCTGATCGACGAGATCCACGATCCGAAGAAGGTCGTGCCTTTGCGCATGGTGCCCCTGGTGCTGGGCGGTACCGTGATCTCGCATCTCTTCGGGGCCTCCGTGGGCCGCGAAGGCACTGCCGTGCAGATGGGCGGTGCGCTGGCGGACCAGCTCACGCACCTGTTCCGCTTGAAGCACGAAGACCGGCGCATCCTGCTCATGGCCGGCATCAGCGCGGGCTTTGCGTCCGTGTTCGGCACACCGCTGGCCGGCGCCATCTTCGGACTGGAAGTGCTGGCCATCGGGCGCATGCGCTACGACGCGCTGTTCCCCTGCATGGTGGCCGCCATCGTGGCCGACCAGGTCGGGCTGGCCTGGGGCGTGCATCACACGCACTATGTCGTCACCGCCGTGGCGCCGGTCGCCTTCTGGAGCGTGGTCGCCATCGTCGCCGCGGGCATCGTGTTCGGCCTGGCCGGGCTGGTGTTCACCACGGCCACGCACAAGCTCGGCGCGCTGATGAAGCGCCGGGTTGCCTACCCGCCCCTGCGCCCGCTGCTGGGCGGCATCGTCGTTGCAACGGCGGTCTGGGCCGTCGACGGCTACCGCTACATCGGCCTGGGAATTCCGACGATCGTCGAGTCTTTTCAGGCGCCTGTCGCGCCATGGGACTTCCTGGGCAAGCTGGTCTTCACCGTGGCATCGCTGGGCACGGGCTTCAAGGGCGGCGAGGTCACGCCGCTTTTCTACATCGGGGCCACCCTGGGCAATGCGATGGCGCCGCTGCTGCAACTGCCGTTCCCGATGCTGGCCGCCATCGGCTTCGTCGCCGTCTTTGCCGGCGCGGCCAACACGCCGGTCGCCACCATCGTCATGGCCGTGGAACTGTTCGGGCCGGCCATCGGCCCGCTCGCTGCCATCGCGTGCATCGCGAGCTACCTGGTCTCGGGCCACACCGGCATCTATCACGCACAGCGCGTCGGCCACAGCAAGCACCGCCAGGCCTTGCCCGAAGACCTTCGGATCGCGGACGTCGCCCAGTTCCGCCGCAAGCAGGCCGGAGAGAAGAAAGACGCCGCCTCGAAGGGGAACAACTGAAGACCGCGCGGACGCGCATTCGCGCGCCCGGGGCTACGATGCGGTGGGTTCGGACATTCCCGGCCCCCACATTCCTACCTCCCCATGCGCAACCTGATCGTGGTCCTCGGCGACCAGCTGAGCCTCACGAGCGTGGCCTTCGAAGGCTTCGATGCCGCGCAAGACCGCGTGTGGATGGCCGAGGTGCCGCAAGAGTCGCAGCATGTGCCCAGCACCAAGATGCGCACCGCGCTCTTCCTGTCGGCCATGCGCCACTTTGCCGAGGCGCTCGCCGCGCGCGGCATGCCCCTCGACTACCTGAAGCTGGGGACCCACCCCTTCGCCTCGCTGGAGGCCGCGTTGACAGACACCTTGTCGCGCCACCGCCCCGGCGCGGTCGTGACGGTCGATGCCGGGGAATGGCGCCTCGAACAGGCGATCGCCAAGGTCTGCCACGCGGCCGACGTGCGGCTGCTGGTCCGGGACGACCTGCACTTCATGGCCTCGCGCGCCGAGTTCGCGGAGCACGCGCAGGGCAAGCAGCGCCTGGTGATGGAGGCCTTCTACCGGCGCATGCGCACGAAGCACCAGGTGCTGCTGGACGAGGCCGGCCAGCCCGAGGGCGGGCAATGGAACTTCGACCACGACAACCGCGGCGCCTTCGGCCGGAACGGTCCCGGCATGCTGCCCCCGCCGCCCTCGTTCGCGCCGGACGCCATCACGCGCGGGGTGCTGGCCGACGTCGAGGCGCACTTCGGCGACCACTACGGCAGCGCAGCGCAGTTCGACTGGCCGGTGACGCGCGAGCAGGCCCTTGTGGCACTAAACGACTTCATGGCCTGCAGGCTGCAGGACTTCGGGCGTTTTCAGGACGCCATGTGGACCGACGAGCCCTTTCTGTACCACGGGCTCTTGTCGTCCTGCTTGAACCTCAAGCTGCTCGACCCGCGCGAGGTAATCGATGCGGCCGTGGCACGCTGGCGCGCGGGCGCCGTGTCCATCGAGTCGGTGGAAGGCTTCGTGCGGCAGATACTCGGGTGGCGCGAGTTCATGCGGGGGGTGTACTGGTGGCGCATGCCGCAGCTGGCCGAGGCCAACGCGCTCCGCCACCACGCCCCGCTGCCCGACTGGTACTGGACGGGCAAGGTCGGCATGAACTGCATGAAGCAGGCCATCGGCCAGACCTTGCGCACCGGCTATGCGCACCACATCCAGCGCCTGATGGTCACCGGCAACTTCGCGCTCACCTTCGGCGTGGCGCCGGCGCAGGTGCATGCCTGGTACCTGTCGGTGTACGTCGATGCGGTGGAATGGGTCGAGCTGCCCAACACCGTGGGCATGTCGCTTTTTGCCGATGGTGCGCGCTTCGTGACCAAGCCCTATGCGGCGGGCGGCGCCTACATCAAGCGCATGAGCAACTACTGCGACGGCTGCCGCTACAAGCCGGCCACGCGCAGCGGCGAAGGCGCATGCCCGATGACGGTGATGTACTGGGACTTCGTCGCGCGGCATGAGCAGTTGCTGGAGAACAACCCGCGCACGCTCATGATGACCCGCAACCTGCAGCGCTTCAGCGACGAGGAGCGGGCCGCGATCCGAAGCACTGCGGATGGCATGCGCGCGCGGCCGGATTCACTTTAGGGTGCACCGCGATGACAAGCGATGCGCCCATGCCTGCAAGCGACCCGAAGATCGAACAGACCATCTTTGCGCTGCTCGACCGGCGCGATGCATCCGCTTCGATCTGCCCGTCGGAGGTTGCACGCGCGCTGGCGAGCAGTGATGTCGCCTGGCGCGCACTGATGCCTGCCGTGCGTCGGGTGGCCGCGAAATTGGCGGCGAAGGGAGCGCTGCGGGTCACGCGGGGCACAGACGAGGTCGATGCGACGTCCCCGGGGGGACCGGTGCGCTTGCGCCGGCCGAAGTAGCGCGCTCGTCGGTGAGCGAAAAACATTTTGGGGAGACATGCCATGACGAAACAGCCTGAGTTCAAGAGCGATGCCTTCGAGGCAGTTCACGCTTCTGCGAGCGCCTTGCAAAAAGTCGGCGCTATCGACGAGGCCACCCTGCGCGCGTTCGACGAAACCTGCCTCTCCGCTCCTGGAAGACAGGTGTCGGACGGTACCTCCTGACACCGCCGGCTGCTGCATTGCCAAGCCCTGCTCGGTAAAGACGCAACGCCACGCGCTGGCCGTCGTTTGAGATCACAGCTTGTGATTTCAAAGCCGCTCGGACGACAGCCGGGCCGTGAGCCGGCCGGTGCTTGAGGTCACAGTTTGTGACCTCAACGCCTCTCACTCCTCGGACGCGAGCCGAGACATGAAATCGGCATCGAAGGCCTTCATGTCGCGCCGCCTTCACTCACAGCAACACGCAACGACCGCACCGCAGCATCGGCCGTCTCGATCCGCCGATGCAGCTCTTCATTGACCACCTGCACCAGCGCGCTGAGTTCGGACCGGTTCGGACAGACCTCTTCCGTGTCTTGCACAGGCTGCGGATCGATGAGCTTCTCGATGCACGCATACGCACGCTGCACGACGCGAAGGCTGTCGACGTCGTCGCATGCCTGCAGCGCGAGTGATTCGGCGCGGGCGGTTGCTGAAGAAGATTCGGGGAACGGGGGAACGTGAGCCATGCATGGCCTCCAAGGGTTTCGGTTTGCAAAAACCGACGCACCCGAGTCCAGGCGGGGGCGGCGGCTCGACGGGTTGGACTACCGGGAAACCACTTGCGTGAAACCGGCCGAGCTTGCGCCCGCCCATCGAGCCGCCTAAAAAGGTTGCACGAACGACGAAGCCGCAGACCCTGCGGGGTGACTGCGGCTTTCGTCGCAGTGATTTCAGCGGGAGTCCAATCCCGATCACGCCTGTTTTTGGCGCGACGGCGGCAGTATAGCCACGAGGCATCGTCGCCTCGAAGGGGGAAACCGGCGATGCCCCGGCGAAAGACCCCGGCATCCCGAAGCTGGAACAATCCGCCCATCCATGGACGGCCTCGATCTCATCAAAACATTCCGCGAAGTCGCGTTCCGACGCAGCTTCTCCCGCGCGGCGATTTCGCTGGGCATGTCCAAAGCCACGGTCAGCCGCTACGTGGCCGAGCTCGAAGAGCGCAGCGGCGTGCGCCTGCTGAACCGCTCCACCCGATCATTGAGCCTGACCGACGCCGGCCAGGTGCTGCTGGACCGCAGCACCGAGCTGGTGGCCATGGCCGAAAACACCCTGAACGACCTGCAGGCCCACGGCTCGCACCCGCGCGGCCGGCTGCGCATGAGCGCGCCGAACGGCCTGATCGCGGGCTGGCTGTCGGACGTGATTGCCGGGTTCATCCGCCTCTACCCCGACGTGTACGTGAGCCTTGTGTTCACCAACCGCGACATCGACCTGATCGAGGAGGGCATCGACATCCACCTGACCGGCGGGCGCATCGACGACATGAACCTGATCGTGCGCCGGCTGGTGCAGTACGACATGGTGGTGTGCGCCACGCCGGCCTACTGGGCCCAGCGCGGCATGCCGCAGGTGCCCGCGGACCTGGGCCGCCACGAGATGCTGAGCTATTCGTCGATGCCCACCACGCACCTGCCCTTCGAGACCGACGGCAAGCCGCACGACGTGACGGTGCACAGCCGCATGGAAGCCAACGACGCCGTGGCGCTGATCGAGCTGGCGCTGCGCGGCGTGGGCGTGGCCTACGTGCCCGAACCGCTGGCGCAGTCGCACCTGGAGCGCGGCGCGCTGGTGCCGGTGCTGCGAGAGCACATGCCGCGCGACCACTGGCTGTACGCGGCCTACTCGCAGCGCCGCCACAACAGCGCTGCGATGCGCGCGATGCTCGACTTTCTGGAGCAGTCCATGGTGCCGGCCGGCCAGACGATGCCGACCTTGCCGCCCGCATTGCAGGTGTCGCCGCTTGCGCCGACCCTGGCGCCTACATGCGCCCTTTCCAAGGCACCAGCCGCCGCTCGAGCCAGCGCATCAGCAGGTCGAACAGGTACGCCACCACGCCAATGACGATGATGCCCATGATGACGATGTCGGTGCGCAGGAAGTTCGACGCGTTCAGCACCATCTGACCCAGCCCCATGCTGGCCGCCACCATTTCGGCGGCCACCAGCGTGGTCCAGCCGAAGCCGATGGCAATGCGCATGCCCACCAGGATGTCGGGCAGCGCCGACGGCAATATCACGTGGCGAATCACCTGCATGTAGCTCGCGCCCATGGAGTACGCCGCGTTGATCTGCTCCTGCGACGCGCTGCGCATGCCCGAGCGCGCGGCCAGTGCCAGCGGCGCGAAGCAGCTCAGGAAGATCAGCAGCACCTTGGGCAGCTCGTCGATGCCGAACCAGATGATGATGAGCGGCAGGTACGCCAGCGGCGGCAGCGGCCGGTAGAACTCCAGCGGCGGGTCGAAAATGCCGCGCCAGAAGCGGCTCATGCCCATGGCAATGCCCACCGGAATGGCGGTGGCGCAGGCCAGGAAGAAGGCCGAGAACACGCGGAACATGCTCGCCAGAAAGTGCTGCCACAGCGGCTTGTCGTTGGCCTGGCCGGTCAGGTATTCGTAGAACTGCTGGAACACGGCCTGCGGCGTGGGCAGGAACAGCGGCTTGACCCAGCCCATGTTCGTGACCAGGAACCACAGCGCGATCAGCACGGTCACGGTCACCACGCTGATGACCACGCTGGAGCCCTCGCCCGGCACCTTGAAGGCGCTGGTCTTGAGCTTGGTGCCGGCCGCCTGCGCCGAAGATTCGGGCGATGCCGCGGGCTTGGAGGGTGGCGTCATGGCAGCGTTGACCACTCGAGGCGATGCGATGGTGACCTCAGGCATGGGCGGCCTCGCGGTGGTGAATGATGGACAGCACTTCTTCGCGCATGCGAATGAATTCGGGCTCGGACTTCACCTTGCGTGAATCGCCGTGCGACAAAAACTGGCGAGAGAACGGCACGTCGTCGTAGATGTGCGAAATGCGCCCGGGGCTGGGGCTCATCACGATCAGCCGGGTGGCCAGGAACAGCGCCTCTTCCACCGAGTGCGTGATGAAGAACACCATCTTGTTGGACTTGGACCAGGCGTGCAGCAAGATCTCTTGCACCTGTTCGCGCGTGAACGCATCGAGCGCGCCCATGGGTTCGTCCATGAGCAGCACGGCGGGGTCGCTGGCGAGCGCGCGCGCAATGCCCACGCGCTGCTGCATGCCGCCGGAGAGTTCGTACACGGCGCGGTCGGCGTACTTTTCCAGGCCGACAAGGGCGAGCTTTTCTTCAGCGACGCGGTCGCGCTCGGCCTTGCCTACACCGGCCAGCCGAAGGCCCAGTGCCACGTTGTCGCGCACATTGAGCCAGGGCATGAGCGCATGCTTCTGGAACACCACGCCGCGGTCTGCACCGGGGCCGACGACGGGTTTGCCGTCCAGCAGGATCTCGCCGGTCGAAGGCGGCAGGAAGCCGGCGATGCTGTTGAGCAGCGTGGTCTTGCCGCAGCCTGACGCACCCAATGCAACGACGAAGTCGCCGTCGTGCATCGTGAGGTTGACCGGGGCCAGCGCCTGCAGCGTGCCGCCCTTGACTGCGTAGTTGACCGTGAGGTCTCGGATGTCTAGCGTGGGCATGTCTTTTTCTCCAATGCGGGTTGCTGTTGCGCGCTGCTGTTCGGGGCGGGTGCACAGGCCGCCGGGTACTCCCCTCCGCGAATGTCCCCCGGGGCTGCGCCCCTCCTCCTTTATTTCGCTGCGGGGAGCACCCGACGCCCTGTTCACCCGGGCACGCTGTCGGTTTGCGGCTGATCAACCACCGCTGCTGACGACGCTCACGTCGATGGGGTGCCTTGCGCAGCGAAATAAAGGAGGAGGCCGAAGGCCGGGGGACATTCGCGGAGCAAGGTACCCCGTCGGCGTGAGCGCCACCCCGAACAAAGGCGCCCCCCGAAACCACAGGCAGTGTTACTTGCCCATCGCCTTCTCGACATAAGCAGTGGTCACGAAAGCGTTGTAGTCAGGCTTCACCTCCTGCACGCGCCCCTGTTCCTTCAGGAAGGCCGCCGTGTTGGCCATCGCCTTCGCAGCGCCCCCGCCGAGCCACACCGGAGAGAGCTGCTCGGCCATCGTCGGGAAGGTGTAGAGCGCCATCGCCGGCCCCACGTCCTTCGGGTCGGCCTTGGTCCACTTGGCCATGGCCTTGGTCTGCGGCGAGTCGGGCTTCCAGCTCTTGCCGGTGGCCTTGTATTCTTCGTTGGCGCGGTTCAGCGCCTTCACGAACGCGACCATGAACGGCTCGTTGGCGGCAGCCCACTTGGCGTTGACCACGATGCCTTCGAACGTGGGCGCGCCGCGCTTGCCGATGCTGCCCGAGGTGGCGATGGTCTTGCCGCTGGCCTTGATCTTGGAGAGCACCGGGTCCCAGATGAAGGTGGCGTCGATGTCGCCGCGCTCCCATGCCGCCGCGATCTCGGGCGGGCGCAGGTTCATCACGTTCACGCTCTTGGGGTCGACGCCGTCCATCTTCATGCCGGCCATGAGCTGGTAGTGCGCGGTCGACACGAACGGCGTGGCCACCTTCTTGCCGGCCAGGTCCTTCATGCTGTTGATGTTGGAGCCGTTACGCGCCACCAGCGCCTCGGCGTCCGCGATGTCGGCGGAAATCCAGAACAGCTTGATGTCCTGCCCCTGGCTGGCCGCGGCGGTCAGCGGGCTGGAGCCGGTTTCGCCCATCTGCACGTCGCCCGAAGCCATGGCGCGAATCACGTCGCCGCCGCCCGAGAACATGCGCCAGTTGATCTTGTAGCCCGTGGCCTTCTCGACCTCGCCGGACTCCATGACAAGGCGCAGCGGCACCAGCATGTCCTGGTGGGCGAAGGTGACTTCCTTGGTTTGCGCGAAGGCGGCGCCGCCAAGGGTCATTGCCGCCGCGAGGGCTGCGCACTGGAGGGAAAGACGTCGGGACAAGGTCATCTGTTTTCTCCTGGAGGGTGAATCTCGCTGCGGACTTTGCACCCAACACCGCCAGCCAGGAAGTGCCAGCGCCTGCGCGGGCGTGGAGCCAGTGGCTCGGGACTTACCCTCGTTCTGGTGCGTGCTGCACGCCAGCGGTGCGCCTCCGCCTTCCGGCAAGCCGCAAGGCTCAGTGCGTTCGACCACCCGCCGGGCGCTTCTCGCCCCGCGCCAGCGCCAACTCTTCGACCGCGAGCCCCAACGCCCGGATGCCCGCCGGAATCTGCGCCGCCGCAATGGACGACAACCGCAGCCGGAAGAACGGGCACGGGTACGGCGGCTTGGCAAAGAACACGTCGCCCGCCTCGATCAGCACACCATGGCTGCGCGCCATCAGCGACAGCTCGGTCGCGTCCACCCAGGTCGGCGCCTGCACCCAGATCGAAGCCCCGCCCGAAGGCAGCCGGAATTCGAAATCGGGCAGATGGTCGCGCAGCGCCTGGGCCGCCAGGGCGAGCCGCTCCTGCATGGCGTGGTTCACGCGCCGCGCATGCGACTCGTGATGCCCCAGCGAAAGGAACAGCGCATACGCATGCTGCAGGAAGGCGCTCGGGTGCCGCACCATCGCATGCCGGATCACGCGCAGTTCCTTGATCAACGCGCGTGGCGCCACGATGAACCCCAGCCGCAGCGCCGGCGACAGGCTCTTGGACACCGACCCCACGTAGATCACCCGCCCCGTCTTGTCCAGGCTTTTGAGCGCGGGCATCGGCTTGCCTTCGTACAGGTTCTCGGCCTCGTAGTCGTCCTCGATGATCACGAAGTCCTGCAGCTCCGCCTTGCGCAACAGCCACTGCCTGCGCTCCAGGCTCAGCGTGGCCGTCGTGGGGCTCTGGTGCGACGGGGTCACGAACAGGTAGTCGGCGGCGGGCAGCGCATCGACCACCAGCCCGTCTTCATCGACGTCGACCTCGACCCATTTCGGCTGGCGCAACGAGAAGCTGTTGCGCGCATGCGGATGGCCCGGCTCTTCGAGCCCCACGCGCGTGTGCTCGTCGAACAGCGCCTCGGCCAGCAAGTAGTAGGCGTGCTGCGCGCCCATGGTCACGAGGATCTCTTCCTTCAGCGCGAACACGCCGCGCTTGGGCAGCAGCCGCGTGCGGATCTGCTCGATGAGGTCGGGCACGTCGTCGGTCTCGAAGTCGGGCGTCCAGTGCGGCAGCTGCGAGCGCGCGAGGCTGCGCGCGCAGCACTCGCGAAAGTCTTCGGTGGGGAACAGCTGCGGGTCGTAGTTGCCGTAGACGAAGGGGTACGGGTAGTCGCGCCACCGGTCGGGCTTGGACAGCGTGGGCTTGTCCATCAGCGAGCGCAGCACGCGCCCCGACCAGTCCGGCGGCTGGCTCGCCTGCCCGCTGCGGCTCACCAGCGGCTCCGCATGCGCGGCGGACACCGGCCGCGCATTGCGCGCCACGAACACGCCGCTGCGCGGGCGCGCTTCCAGGAAGCCTTCGTCGATGAGTTGCAGGTACGCGGAGGTGACCGTGTTGCGGCTCAGCCCGAGCAGGGCCGCGAGCTCGCGCGACGAAGGCAGCGGCGCGCCGGGGCTCAGGTGTTCTTCGAGGATGGCCTGGACCACGGCGGTGCGCAAGCGGGCTTGCAGCGGCAGGGCCGGCTGGTCGGGCAGCGCGAAGAGCTGCGCCCATTGGGTGGCTCGCGGGTTCGGGGGCATGGTGCGCCGCAGTTTAGGGCAGCCGGTGCCGTTCGTGCGCTTCAACGGCGCTCTGGCTCGGTCGAATTCCCGCAACTGGCCCTATCGCGCAGGCAGCCGGCTGCCTACGCTTGCCTCATCAATTTCCGGAGCTCCCGCGTGACCGCCTCTTCTTCCTCTACCGTGACCACCGACACCCTGGCCGCCTTCAGCGACGCCTGGAACCGCCACGACGTCGACGCGCTCATGGGCTTCATGACCGACGACTGCATCTTCCAGACCGCCGCCGGCCCCGACGCCTGCGGCACGCGCCACGTCGGCACCGAGGCGGTGCGCAAGGCCTTCGCCGCCGCGTGGGCCGCGGTGCCCGACGCGCAGTGGGTGAACGGCCAGCACTTCGTGCACGGTGACTTCGGCACCTCGCAATGGACCTTCACCGGCACCGCCGCCGACGGCAGCCGCATCGAGACCGACGGCATCGACGTGTTCACCTTCCGGGGCGCAAAGATCCACCTGAAGAACGTGTTCCGCAAGGCCCGGCCCAACCTGCCCGCCGCGAAGTAAGCCGAACCCTTTCCTTTTCCCCTTCCTGGAGCCCTTCATGACCATGACAGGCACCGTGCAGTTCGCCACCGCCAGCGCAGCCATCGACGCCGCATCGTTCGAGCCGCAGCCGCTGCAGGTGCCCATGCGCCCCTACGACCCGCAATACGACCCGCTGCACGCGCCCGACCCCGGCGCGGGCCGCGCCTACGCGCCCACCTGGTGGGTGGCCAGCGCCGGCACCCCGCCGGAGGACGACGGCCCGCTGGTGCAGGACATCGATGTCGACGTGGCCATCATCGGCTCGGGCGCCACCGGCATGTCGACCGCGCTCTACCTGGCGCAGGAACACGGCATTCGCGCCACCGTGCTGGAGGCCAACCAGGCCGCGTGGGGCTGCTCCAGCCGCAGCGGCGGCCAGGGGCAGAACGCGAGCGGACGCCTGAAGCGTTCGCAATGGATCCAGCGCTGGGGCATGGACACCGCCAGGCGGCTCGACGCCGAGATTCGCAGCGGCTTCGAGAACTTTCGCCACCTGACCACGCAGATCGACTGCGACGCGTACGACGGCGGCCACCTCTACTTGGCGCACCGGCCCGAGAAGCTGCCGGTGCTCGACGCCGAAGCGCGGCTCATGCGCGAGAAATTCGGCTACGCCACCCGCATGATGAGCGCGGAGGAAGTGCGCCGCGACTACTGCGACGAGCGCGAAACCGTGGGCGCGATGTTCGAGGCCGAAGGCATCGGCATCCACCCGCTGAAGTTCACCTTCGGCCTGATGCAGCGCGCCCGTGCGCTGGGCGTGAAGGTGCACACCTCCAGCCCGGTGCAGGGCTGGCACACCATCGACGGCGTGCACCACCTGCAGACGCCGGCCGGGGTGGTGCGCGCGCGCCGCGTGGCGGTGTGCACCGGCGGCTACACGGGACAGGCGCTGAGCCCGCTGCTGAAGAACCGGCTCATGCCGATCCTGTCGAACTCGGTGGTCACCCGGCCGCTGACCGATGCGGAACTGCAGGCCACCAACTTCCGCTCGAAGACCTTCCTGACCGACACGCGCACGCTGCGCTTCTATTACCGGCTGCTCAAGGGCAACCGCCTGCAGATCGGCAGCCGCAGCGCCGTGACCGGCGCCGACGCCGAAGACCCGGTGCACCTGAAGCTGCTGACCGACGCCATCGCGCGCAAGTTTCCGCCGCTGGCGGGCATCCGCATCGACTACTCGTGGTGGGGATGGGTCGACATGAGCCACGACATGATGCCGCGCATCACCCAGCCCGAGGCGGACAAGAAGGTCTGGTACGCGGTGGGCTACGGCGGCAACGGCGTGTCGTTCTCGACCTGGGCCGGCAAGCGGCTGGCCGAGCGCGTGGCGGGCAAGGACACGGGCAAGGACGTGTTCGAACTGCCCATCTACCACTCGCCGCTGCCCTTTCCCAACGTGCTGGGCATGGTGGAGTCGCGCGCGTTCGCGCCGTTCCGGCGCATGGGGCAACGCATGCTCTACAAGTGGTACTGGCTGCGCGACGAAAAGTAGAAAAGAAGGCGCCTCGCCACGACGGGAAACGCACCGCGCGCGCGCATTCCCCGATGTGGCGCACGGCCCCGTCGCACAACGGGGCAAACCCGTGCCTTCTGGCCCTGTGACTCGCGCGGCGTTGGCTCTTCGCCGGCACGCACCAAGCGCCTATCTTCGACACCGAGGTCCTGCAACGCCGCGGACCGAAACCGATTGCCTGTGTCGAACTCCCTGAGGTCCTGTCATGCCGATCCCCACGCTTCCCTCGCTGCCCTCGAATCCTGCAGATGCGGTCTTCACGCGCCGCACCACGCTGCTGTCCGCCACGCTCATGGCCGCGAGCAGCCTGCTGCCGCTGCCGGCGTTCGCGGCCGACGAGCCCAAGCGCGGCGGCACGCTGGTCATCGGCAGCACGCAGACGCCCCGGCACCTGAACGGCGCGGTGCAGTCGGGCATTGCCACCGCCCTGCCCTCCACGCAGATCTTCGCGAGCCCGCTGCGCTTCGACGACAAGTGGAACCCGCAGCCCTACCTGGCCGAATCGTGGAAGCTGGCCGAGGACGGCAAGTCGCTCACGCTCAAGCTGCGCAAGGACGCGGTGTTCCACGACGGCAAGCCCGTCACCTCGGCCGACGTGGCCTTCTCGATCATGGCCATCAAGGCCAACCACCCCTTCACCACCATGATGGGCCCGGTGGACAAGGTGGAAACGCCCGACGCCTACACCGCCATCGTGCGCATGGGCGTGCCGCACCCGGCCATCGTGCTGGCGATGTCGCCCGCGCTGTGCCCCATTCTTCCCAAGCACATCTACGGCGACGGGCAGGACCTGAAGAACCATCCGCGCAACAGCACCGACGTGATCGGCTCGGGCCCCTTCCGCGTGACCGACTTCAAGCCGGCGCAGCGCGTGGTGCTGGAGCGCTTCGACAAGTTCTTTCTGCCGAACAGGCCCTACCTCGACAAGATCATCGTCAACATCACGCCCGACTCGGCCAGCCTGATCCTCGGGCTGGAGCGCGGCGACATCCAGATGGTGCCTTTCGCCACGCTGCCCACCGACCTGAAGCGCCTGGCCAACGACCCCAAGGTGTCGCTCACGCCCAAGGGCTACGACGGCATCGGCGCGCTCAACTGGCTGGCCTTCAACACCGCGAAGAAGCCCCTGTCCGACGTGCAGGTGCGCAAGGCCATTGCCACGGCGCTCGACAAGAACTTCATCACCAAGGCGCTGATGGGCGGCTTCGCCACCGTGTCCGACGGCCCGCTGGTGGCCAGCAGCCCGTTCGCGGTGCCCGACCTGGTGCGCTACCCGCTCGACCTGAAGAAGGCCGGCGAGATGCTCGACGCCGCGGGCTACAAGGCCGGTGCCGGCGGCGGGCGCTTCAAGCTCACCATCGACTACCTGCCCGGCGCCGACGACCAGCAGAAGAACGTGGCCGAGTACATCCGCGGGCAGCTCAAGAAGGTGGGCATCACGGTGGAGGTGCGCGCCTCGGCCGACTTTCCGGCCTGGGCCAAGCGGCTGGCCTCGCACGACTTCGACCTGTCGATGGACACGGTGTTCAACTGGGGCGACCCGATCATCGGCGTGCATCGCACCTACCTGTCGACCAACATCAAGCCCATCGTCTGGACCAACACCCAGTCTTACGCCAACCCGAAGGTGGACGAGCTGCTCAACACCGCCGGCAGCCTGACGGACCCGACGCAGCGCAAGGCCTACTACGCCACCTTCCAGAAGATCGTGACCGACGAGCTGCCCATCGAGTTCATCAACCAGGTGCCGTACCACACCATCACCAGCAAGAAGCTGGGCAACGTGCCGACCACCATCTGGGGACCGATGTCGCCGATGGACGAGGTGTACTTCAAGTAAGGCGCGGGTCATGGGCACGCTGCGCTACATCGCATCGCGACTGCTTCAGGCGCTGGGCCTGGTGATTGCGGTGGTGGTCCTCAACTTCGTGCTGGTACACGCCGCGCCGGGCGACCCGGTGGAAACCATTGCCGGCGCCAGCGGCGGCATGTCGCCCGAGCTGATGACGCAGCTGCGCACGCAGTACGGGCTGGACAGGTCGCTGCCGGTGCAGCTGGGCGTGTACCTGGGCAAGGTGGCGCGGGGCGACCTGGGCTACTCGTACTTCTTCAACCTGCCGGTGACGCACCTGATCGCCGAGCGCGTGCCGGCCACGCTGCTGCTGGTGCTGAGCTCGGTGCTGCTGGCCTTCTTCGTGGGCACGGCGCTGGGCGTGCTGTCGTCGCGCAAGCCGAACGGCTGGCTGTCGCAGTTCATCACGGTGCTGTCGCTCGTGGGCTTCGCGGCACCGGTGTTCTGGCTCGGGATCATGCTGGTGATCCTGCTGGCCTCGGTGTTCCCGATATTGCCGGTGGCGGGCATGCGCGCCATCGATTCGAGCGGCGCCGGCGGGCTCGCCGACATGATCGACGTGGCCTACCACCTGGTGCTGCCCACGCTCACGCTGAGCCTGGTGTACCTGGCGCAATACAGCCGGCTGGCGCGCTCGTCGATGCTCGACGTGCTGGGCTCGGACTTCATCCGCACCGCGCGCGCCAAGGGCCTGGCCGAGCGCGTGGTGCTCTACAAGCATGCGCTGCGCAACGCGCTGCTGCCGGTGGTCACGGTGCTGGGGCTGCAGTTCGGCAATGTGCTGGCCGGCGCCATCCTGGTTGAGACGGTGTTCAACTGGCCGGGCCTCGGCCGGCTGGCCTTCGAGTCGGTGCTGCGGCGCGACTACCCGACCATCCTCGGCGTGCTGCTGTTCTCCTCGATCGTGGTGGTGGTGATGAACCAGCTCACCGACCTGTGCTATCGCTTCATCGACCCACGGATCAAGGCCTCATGAACAAGGTGAGCACTATGCCTTCTGTTGCTGCACCCGCCGTGCGCGTGGAACACCCCGGCATGGAGGCGCTGCGCATGTTCCTGCGCAACCCCGCCGCCATCGTCGGCATGGCGATGCTGCTGGCGGTGCTCGTGGTGGCCATTGCCGGGCCCTGGTTCTACCCGGCCGACCCGTTCGAAATCAAGACCGCGCCGCTCACACCGCCCTTCAGCGAAGACGCCTGGCTGGGCAGCGACTACCTGGGCCGCGACGTGCTCACCGCGCTGATCTACGGCGGGCGCGCCACGCTGCTGGTGGGTGCGGTGGCCGCGCTGCTGTCGGTGGTGATCGGCATCACGCTGGGGGCCTTCGCGGGCTACTACGGCGGCAAGGTCGACGCGGCGCTGATGAAGCTGACCGAGTTCTTCCAGGTGCTGCCCGCGCTGCTGTTCGCGATGGTGGTGGTCACGCTGTTCTCGCCCACGCTGGTGACGGTGACGCTGGCCATCGGCATCGTGAGCTGGACGGGCACCGCCCGCCTCACGCGCGCGGAGTTCATGAAGTTCCGCGGGCTGGAGTTCGTGCGCGCCGAGCGGGCCATCGGCGCGCGCGACGCACGCATCATCTGGAAGGTGATTCTTTCCAACGCGCTGCCGCCGCTGGTGGTGTCGGCCACGCTGGCCATCGGCGCGGCCGTGCTGTTCGAGGCCGGGCTGTCGTTCCTGGGGCTGGGCGACCCGAACCAGATGAGCTGGGGGCTGATGATCGGCTCCAGCCGGCAGTACGTGCTGTCTTGCTGGTGGGCGGTGGCCTTTCCCGGTGCGGCCATCTTCGTCACCGTGCTGGCCGTGAGCCTGATCGGCGACGGCCTGAACGATGCCCTCAACCCCAAGCTGAGGGAACGCTGATGGCAAGCACCCACACCACCCACGACGCATTGCTTCGCGTGCAGGACCTGCACGTCGAGTTCAAGACCCGCCGCGGCCAGGCGCTGGTGCTCAACGGGGTCGACTTCGAAGTGCGCGCCGGCGAAACGCTGTGCGTGGTCGGCGAGTCGGGCTGCGGCAAGAGCATGACGGCGCTGGCACTGCTGCGGCTCATTCCGTCGCCGCCGGGGCGCATTCGCCAGGGCCGCGTGCTGTTCCAGGGCGAAGACCTGGTGCAGGCCAGCGACGCGCGCATGCGCGAAGTGCGCGGCAACCGCATCTCCATGATCTTCCAGGAGCCGATGACCTCGCTGAACCCGGTGTTCACCGTGGGCGACCAGATCGGCGAATCGCTGCAGCTGCACGCCGGCATGAACGCCCACGCGGCGCGCCAGCGCGCCATCGAGATGCTGCGGCAGGTGGGCATTCCGGCGCCCGAGCGGCGCGTGGACGAGTACCCGCACCAGCTGTCCGGTGGCATGCGCCAGCGCGTGATGATCGCCATGGCGCTGGCCTGCCGCCCCGACATCCTGATTGCCGACGAACCCACCACCGCGCTCGACGTGACGGTGCAGGCGCAGATCTTCGACCTGCTGCGCGAGCTGCAGCGCGAGAAGGGCACGGCCATCCTGCTCATCACGCACGACATGGGCGCGGTCGCCGAGATGGCCGACCGCGTGATGGTGATGTACGCGGGCCGCGTGATCGAACAGGGCACCACCGAGCAGGTGCTGGGCGAGCCCGGCCATCCCTACACGCGCGGGCTGATCGACTGCCTGCCGGAACTCGGCAGCAGCGCCGCGTACGGCGACGGTGCGCGCGAAGACCTGGCCGAGATCGCGGGCGTGGTGCCGTCCATCTGGGAGCTGGGCACCGGCTGCGCGTTTCGCGAGCGCTGCCCGCGCGCCATGGCGCGCTGCGCGGTGGAAGTGCCGCCGATGTTCGCGGTGCATGGCGAGGTGGCGGCAGGCTTGCCGCACGGCGCGGCCTGCTGGCTGCATGCCGAAACGCCATCGCAATCCCTGGATCGACGCGACAAGGTGGCCGCATGACATTCATCGGCAACATCGACACCCTGCTCTCGGTCGACGACCTGAAGGTGCACTTTCCGCGCGGCAAGGGCGGCTGGGGCCGCACACCCGAGGTGGTGAAGGCGGTGGACGGCGTCTCGTTCGAGGTGCGGCGCGGCAGCACGCTCGCGGTGGTGGGCGAATCGGGCTCGGGCAAGACCACGACCGCGCTGGCGGTGATGCGGCTTGCGCCCTTCACCTCGGGCCGCATACGTCTGGGCAACACCGACCTGGGCGCGCTGCAGGGCGAGGCGCTGCGCCAGGCGCGCACGCGCATGCAGATCATTTTTCAAGACCCGTTCTCTTCGCTGAACCCGCGCGAGCGCGCGGGCGCCGCCGTGCGCGCGCCGCTCGACCTGATGCGCGTGGGCACGCCCGAGGAGCGCACGCGCCGCGTGGCCGAGCTGTTCGAGGCCGTGGGCCTGCGGCCCGAACAGCAGCACCTGTTTCCGCACCAGTTCTCGGGCGGGCAGCGCCAGCGCATCAACATCGCGCGGGCGCTGGCCACCAACCCCGAGCTGGTGGTGTGCGACGAGCCGGTGTCGGCGCTGGACATCGCCATTCGCGCGCAGATACTGAACCTGCTCGCACGCCTGCAGCGCGAGCTCGGGCTCACCTACCTGTTCATCTCGCACGACATGGCGGTGGTCGAGCACATCTGCGACGACATCGCCGTGATGTACCTGGGGCAGATCGTCGAACGCGCGCCGCGGCGCAGCTTCTTCGCGCGGCCGCTGCATCCGTACAGCGTGGCGCTGATGTCGGCGGTGCCGACCGTGAGCGGCGGGCGGCGTCGCGCGGCGCACCGCATCAAGCTGAGCGGCGATCCGCCGAGCCCCATCGACCCGCCCCAGGGCTGCCGCTTTGCCGGCCGCTGCCCGGTGGCGGAGCCGGCCTGCGCGGCCGAGGCGCCCCCGCTGCGCGAAGTCGCGCCCGATCATCGGGTGCGCTGCCGGCGCGTCGACGTGGTCGACGGCCTGGCGCGCCCGCCCCTTTCGCTCCCTGAATCGCCATGAGCCCCAACAACAAAGCAACCACCACCGTCTACACGGCCCGCAAGGTCATCACCATGAACCCCATGCAGCCGCATGCCACGCATGTGGCGGTGCGCGACGGCCGCGTGCTGGCCGTCGGCACGCTCGCGGACATGCAGGCCTGGGGCACTTTCACGCTCGACGAGCGCTTTGCCGGCAAGGTGCTGATGCCCGGCCTCGTGGAGGGCCATTGCCACCTGAAGGAAGGCAGCATGTGGGACTGGACGTACCTCGGCTGGTTCGACCGGCGAGACCCGGCCGGCAAGGTGTGGAGCGGCCTGCGCTCCATGGACGAGGTGGTGTCGCGCCTGAGCGACGTGGCCGCGAAGATGACCGCCGACGGCGTGCCGGACACCGAGCCGTTGATCGCCTGGGGATTCGACCCCATCTACTTTGGCGGCGAGCGCATGACGGTGCGGCACGTCGACCGCGCGAGCGCCACGCGGCCCATCGTCATCGGCCATGCCAACGGGCACCTGATGAACGTGAACAGCGCAATGTTGAACATGGCGCAGATCACCCGCGACAACGAGGTCGAGGGCGTGGTCAAGTTTGCTGAAGGCGCCGATGAAGGCGAGCCGACCGGCGAGCTGCAGGAGCCGGCCGCCATGTTCCTGGTGCTGCGCAAGATCGGCAACGCCGGCCTGCTCGCGCCGATGACCGAGGCCGGCGTGCGCTCCTTCGCCAGGCTGGCGTGCCTGCAGGGCGTGACCACCGCGACCGACCTCGTCAACAAGCTCACGCCCGAAGACTGCGGCGTGCTGGAGAAGACGACGAGCGACGACGGCTTCGGCGTGCGCATACTGCCGGCGTTCCAGGCCTTCCATGGCACGCACGGTGCGCCGCAGGGCGCCGAGCATGTGAAGGCGCTGCTGCCGCGCAACACCGACCGCCTGCGCTACGGCCTGGTGAAGATGATGCTCGACGGCTCGATCCAGGGCTTCTCGGCGCGGCTGCGCTGGCCCGGGCATTTCAACGGCGCGCCCAACGGCATCTGGGTGACCGCGCCCGCGCAGTACGAGGCCGATTTCGAAACGTACCACCGCGCCGGCCTCACGATCCACACGCACACCAACGGCGACGAGGCCAGCGAAGTGGCCATCGACGCCATCGAGCGCGTGCTCACGCGCGCACCGCGCCCCGACCACCGCCACACACTGCAGCACGGCCAGATGATCGACGCGCCGCTGTTCCGCCGCATGGCGCAACTGGGCCTGTGCGCCAACCTGTTCGCCAACCACATCTGGTACTGGGGCGACCAGCACTACGAGATGACCATGGGCCCCGACCGCGCCAACCGGCTGGACGCCTGCGGCAGCGCGCTGGCGGCGGGCGTGCCGCTGGCCATTCACTCCGACGCGCCGGTCACGCCGCTGGGGCCGCTGTTCACCGCGTGGTGCGCCGTGAACCGCGTCACGCCCAAGGGCCGGCTGCTGGGCGAGGCCGAGCGCATCACGGTGGCGCAGGCGCTGCGCGCCATCACGCTCGGCGCGGCATGGACGCTGAAGCTCGACGGCGAGATCGGCAGCATCGAATGCGGCAAGCGCGCCGACTTCTGCGTGCTGGAAGACGACCCGCTCGAGATGGACCCGATGGCGCTGAAGGACGCGCGCGTGTGGGGCACCGTGCTGTCGGGCCGCGTGTTCGAGGCACAGAGGGGTTGAAGGCCGCGTGACGACCGCAACCAAGAAGCGCCTGCCCCTCACCGTCATCGGCGGTTTCCTGGGCGCGGGCAAGACCACGCTGCTCAACCGCTGGCTGCGCGAGGCCAACGGGCTGCGCATGGCGGTGCTGGTGAACGACTTCGGCGCGCTCAACATCGACGCCGAACTGATCGCAGCCACCCACGGCGACACCACCGCGCTGACCAACGGCTGCGTGTGCTGCCAGATCGGCGACGACCTGGGCCGCGCGCTGGTCAGCGTGATCGAGGCGAGCCCGCCGTTCGACGCAGTGGTGATCGAGGCGAGCGGCGTGTCGGACCCCTGGCGCATTGCACAGATCGGCATGGCCGCGCCGGAGCTGAGCCTGGAAGGCGTGATCGTGCTGGTCGATGCGAGCGCGGTGGCGCAGCAGGCGCAAGACCCGCTGCTGGCCGACACGCTGGTGCGGCAGCTGAAGTCGGCCGACCTCGTGGTGGTGAACAAGGCCGACCTGGCGTCAGCCGAGGCGCTGGCTGCCGCAACGGCCTGGGTCGAGGCGACGGTGCCCGGCACGCCGTGCATCGAGACGCGCAACGCGGCGGTGCCGCTGGCGCTGCTGTCGGGGTTGCCGCATGCGGAGCAAGCAGCGCATGCCTGCGGCCCTGGCTGCCACGCCGACCACGGACATGACGCGCCCGACCACGGCGCGATGTTCCAGACCTGGAGCGCGAAACCCGAGGCCGTGATTCCCGCGGCCGCGCTGCGCGCCTGGCTGCGCCAGATGCCGCCGGGCGTGCTGCGGTTGAAGGGGCTGCTGCGCACCGCCGACGGCGAATGGTCGGAGCTTCAGTTCGCCGGGCGCCACGGCTCGCTGCGCAAGGCAGCGCCGCCTGCGGACGACGCGCGCGCGGGGGTAGTCGCCATCGGACTGCGGGGACGCTTGCCTGAAGGCGCACTGAGGGAATTCTTCGCACGGTGAGATCGCCGCGGCACGCACCGTTGAACTTCAACGCGCGGGCCATGGCCACCGGCCCGGCCCGGGCCATCGGTTGGCTTATTCGGCGACCTCGCCTCTTTCGGCGTAGCCGCCAAGAAACACCTGCACCGCGCGCCGCGTTGCCTCTCGGAGCTCCTTGCGGGTCAAGGGCCCCTGGATGCCCAGCAGGCTCGGCTTGACGGTCTCCGAATCCAGCAGGCTCATCAGATGGTGCGCCGCCGAGACCGGGTCGGCCGTTCGCAAGCGGCCCCTTTGCATCTGCCGCGACAGAAAGCCTGCCAGCGCGGTCACGCCCTTCTTGGGCCCGCCCTCGTAGAAGAGCCGCCCGATGTCGCTGCGGCCGGCCTCGGCGATCACGGCCCTGTGCCCCTGAACGACCTCCTGCGAGCACACCACGGCGAGCACCTTCTCGCCGAAACGCTGCAGCACCTGCGCCAGATCGTCTTCCCCTTCCTGCGCCAGCACCGAGAAGATGGGGTCGAAATGCTGGCTTGCCGAGGCGTGGATCGCCGCGACGAACAGTTCTTCCTTCGAGCTGAAGTACCCGTACAGGGTCGCCCTGGAGCCGCCCACGCGCGCGGCGATCTCCACCATGGAGGCGCCCTCGAACCCCAGTTCCCTGAAGACCTCCGACGCCACCTGAACGATGGCGTCGCGCTTCGCTTCGGTTTTCACCCGCATGTCGTTGTCTCCTATTTCTGTACACGTTTGATCATTATTGTTTGACACGCCCTCGAAGTCAAAATACATTTCAGTACAGTACTGTCTATTTAACCGCCGATCGGGCCCTCCATGTCCCGTCGCTTTTCCCCCGGAGAACCGCCATGCGCCCCCCTCTCACCTACGGCCTGACCTGTGCCGCGGCCCTCGTCTCCACCTGCATGCTCGTGGCCTGCGGCAAGCCGCCGGGCGGGCCGGCGCCTGCGCCCGGCACACCCCAGGTCGGCGTGGTCACGGTGCAGCCGCAGCGCGTGGCCCTCACGACCGAGCTGCCGGGGCGCACCGTGCCCTTCCTCATTGCCGACGTGCGCCCGCAGGTCGGCGGCATCGTGAAGGCACGCAAGTTCCGCGAAGGCAGCGACGTGAAGGCCGGGGAGGCGCTCTACCAGATCGATCCCGCCATATACAAGGCCACCTACGACAGCAACGTCGCCGCGCTGGCCAAGGTGCAGGCCAGCCTGGTCACCACGCGGCTCAAGGCCGAGCGCTACAAGGAGCTGGTGGCCATCAAGGCGGTGAGCCAGCAGGACTACGACGACGCCGCAGCCTCGTTGCAGCAGGGCGAGGCGGACGTCGCCGCGGCCAGGGCCAATGTGGAAACCAGCCGCATCAACCTGGCCTACTCAAGCATCGATGCGCCGATTTCGGGCCGCATCGGCAAGTCGTCGGTCACGCCCGGCGCGCTGGTCACGGCCAGCCAGTCGACCGCGCTGGCCACCATCCAGCAGCTCGACCCGATCTACGTGGACGTGAACCAGCCCAGCACGGCCATGCTCCGGCTCAAGCAGGCCATGGCGCGCGGCGACCTCGAGAAAAGCGGTGCCAATGCCGCCCGGGTGCGGCTGCTGCTCGAAGACGGCAGCACCTACCCGCTGGAAGGCAAGCTCGAGTTCTCCGACGTCACGGTCGACCAGACCACCGGCGCCATCACGCTGCGCGCGGTGTTCCCCAACCCCAAGGCAGACCTGTTGCCCGGCATGTACGTGCGCGCGGTGCTGCAGGAAGGCGTGAAGGAACAGGCGCTGCTGGTGCCGCAGCAGGCGGTGTCGCGCGACGGCGCGGGCAAGCCGACGGCCTATGTGGTGGACGCCGGGCACAAGCTGCAGCAACGCGTGCTCGAGACCGATCGCGCCATCGGCGACCAGTGGCTGGTGCGCAGCGGCCTGCAGGCCGGCGACCAGCTCGTGGTGGACGGCCAGCAAAGCGCGGCGCCCAGCGTGCAGGTGAAGACGGTGCCATGGACGCCCAAGCCGAAGGCCCAGGCGCAGGCCCAGCCCGACCCCAAGGCGGGCACCGAGACCGCCAGGGCCGCCCAAGCCGCCCCGGCTGATACGGCCAACTGATCGGAACAGACCGCCATGGCACGTTTCTTCATCGACCGCCCCATCTTCGCGTGGGTTCTCGCCATCATCGTGATGCTGGGCGGCGTCATGTCCATTGCCAGCCTGCCGATCGCGCAGTACCCCAGCATCGCGCCGCCGGCCGTGGCCATCACCGCCAACTACCCCGGCGCCTCCGCCAAGACGCTGGAAGACACCGTCACCCAGGTCATCGAGCAGAAGATGAAGGGGCTGGACCGCCTGAGCTACATGGCCTCGACCAGCGAGTCGTCGGGCTCGGTCACCATCACGCTCACCTTCGAGAACGGCACCGACCCCGACACCGCGCAGGTGCAGGTGCAGAACAAGCTCTCCCTGGCCACGCCGCTGCTGCCGCAAGAAGTGCAGCAGCAGGGCGTCACCGTCACCAAGTCGGCCACCAACTTCCTGAACGTGCTGGCCTTCGTCTCCGAGGACGGCCGCATGAACGGCTCCGACCTGTCGGACTACGTGGCGGCGAACGTGCAGGACGCCCTGAGCCGCGTCGAAGGCGTGGGCGACACCACGCTCTTCGGTTCCCAGTACGCCATGCGCGTGTGGCTAGACCCGAACAAGCTCGCCAACTTCAGCCTCACGCCGCTGGACGTGAAGACCGCGATCCAGGCGCAGAACGCACAGGTGTCGGCGGGGCAACTGGGTGGCATGCCGGCGGCGGACAACCAGCAGATCAACGCGACCATCACCTCGCAGACGCGGCTGAAGACCGCGCAGGAGTTCGAAGACATCCTGCTGCGCACGCAGACCAACGGCGCGCAGGTGCGCCTGCGCGACGTGGCCCGCATCGAGCTGGGCAGCGAGTCGTACAGCACCGTTGGCCGCTACAACGGCAAGCCGGCCGCCGGCCTGGCGATCAAGCTGGCCGCGGGCGCCAACGCGCTCGACACGGTCAAGGGCATCGACGCGCGGGTGGCCGAGCTCGAGAAGTTCTTTCCGCCGGGCATGAAGGTGCAGAAGCCCTACGACACCACGCCCTTCGTGCGGATCTCCATCGAGGAGGTGGTGCGCACGCTGATCGAGGCCGTGGTGCTGGTGTTCCTGGTGATGTACCTGTTCCTGCAGAACTTTCGCGCCACGCTCATTCCCACCATCGCGGTGCCGGTGGTGCTGCTGGGCACCTTCGGCGTGCTCGCGGCCTTCGGCTTCACCATCAACACCTTGACGATGTTCGCCATGGTGCTGGCCATCGGCCTGCTGGTGGACGATGCGATCGTGGTGGTCGAGAACGTCGAGCGGGTGATGACCGAAGAAGGCCTGTCGCCGAAAGAGGCCACGCGCAAGTCGATGGGGCAGATCACCGGCGCGCTGGTCGGCGTGGCCCTGGTGCTGGCGGCGGTGTTCGTGCCGATGGCGTTCTTCGGCGGCTCCACGGGCGTGATCTACCGGCAGTTCTCGATCACCATCGTCTCCGCCATGACGCTGTCGGTGCTGGTGGCGCTGGTGCTCACGCCCGCGCTGTGCGCCACGCTGCTCAAGCCGGTGCACAAGGGCCACGCGATGGCGACCACCGGCTTCTTCGGCTGGTTCAACCGCAGCTTCGACCGCGGCAACCATCGCTACCAGGGCATCGTGCGGCACATGGTGGGCAAGGGCTGGCGCTACATGGCCCTGTACGCCGTCTTGCTCGCCGTCGTGGTGTTCGGCTTCATGAAACTGCCGGTCGGCTTCTTGCCGGACGAGGACCAGGGCACGATGTATGCGCTGGTGCAGCTGCCGCCGGGCGCCACGAACGCGCGCACGGAAGAAGTGATCCGCCAGGTGGAGCACCACTTCCTGGTCGACCAGAAAGACGCCGTCTCGGGCATCTTCACGGTGGCGGGGTTCAGCTTCGCGGGCAGCGGGCAGAACACGGGCTTTGCCTTCATCAAGCTCAGGCCCTGGGACGAACGCAAGGGTGAGGCACTGAGCGTGACGGGCGTGGCGGCGAAGGCCGGCGCCTTCTTCAACACGATCCGCGACGCCAAGGTGTTTGCCTTCGCGCCGCCGGCCGTGGCCGAGCTCGGCAACGCGACCGGCTTCGACCTGATGCTGCAGGACCGCGGCAACCTCGGGCACGCGGCCCTGATGCAGGCGCGCAACCAGCTGCTCGGCACGCTGTCCAAGGACAAGCGCCTGGTGGCCGTGCGCCCCAACGGCATGGAGGACACGCCCGAATTCAGGCTGGAGATCGATCCGCACAAGGCGCAGGCCCTGGGTCTTTCGATGAGCGACATCAACGACACCTTCTCGGCCGCATGGGGCAGCAGCTACGTCAACGACTTCATCGACAAGGGGCGCGTGAAGAAGGTGATGCTGCAGGCCGACGCGCAGTACCGCATGCTGCCCGCGGACATCGACCGCTGGTATGTGCGCAACGGCGCAGGCACGATGGTGCCCTTCACCTCGTTCGCCAAGGCGAGCTGGAACTCGGGCTCGCCCCGCCTGGAGCGCTACAACGGCGTTCCGTCGGTGGAGATCCTGGGCATGGCCATGCCGGGTGCCGCATCGAGCGGCGAGGCGCTGGCCATCGTGGAAACGGCAGTGGCGCAGTTGCCGGCGGGCATCGGCTACGAATGGACGGGCCTGTCGCGCCAGGAAAAGGCGTCGAGCGGGCAGACCGGCCTGCTGTACGGGCTGTCGATCCTGATCGTGTTCCTTTGCCTGGCCGCGCTCTACGAGAGCTGGGCCATTCCGTTCTCGGTGATCCTGGTGGTGCCGCTCGGGGTGCTGGGTGCGCTCATCGGCGCCATCCTCACCTGGAAGATGAACGACGTCTACTTTCAGGTGGGCCTGCTGACCACCATCGGCCTCGCGTCGAAGAACGCCATCCTGATCGTCGAGTTCGCGAAAGACCTGCATGCGCAGGGCAAGGGCCTGGTCGATTCGGCGCTGGAAGCGGCGCGCCTGCGCCTGCGCCCCATCCTCATGACATCGATGGCCTTCATCCTCGGCGTGCTGCCGCTGGTTCTGGGCAGCGGTGCGGGGGCCGGCGCGCAGCATGCGCTGGGCACGGCCGTGATCGGCGGCATGCTGTCAGGCACGCTGCTCGCGATTTTCTTCGTGCCTCTTTTCTTCGTGCTGGTGCGCCGCCTGTTCAAGGGCACGTCCGCACCGGTCGCGCCGACCGCATCGCACACACAACCGGCCGCGGCCGCATCCTGAGGTGTCCGTCATGAACCTGTTCCGCTTCACACCCCTCGCGCTCTGCGCCCTCACGGCCCTGACGGCCGGCTGCAGCCTGATGCCCGCCTACCAGCAACCCGAGGCCCCCGTGCCGCTCAGGTTCGCCGGAGACACAGGCGCCGACACGGCCGCCACGCCGGTCTCCGATCTCGGCTGGCGCGATGTGTTCACCGACGCGTCGCTGCAGCGCGTGATCGAGATGAGCCTTGCCAACAACCGCGACCTGCGCGTGGCGGTGCTGAACATCGAGAAAGCCCGCGCGCAGTACCGGGTGCAGGATGCGGCGCTGTTCCCCAGCGTCAGCGCCAGCGCCGGCGGCAGCGGCAGCCGGACCCCGGCCGACCTGTCGTCCACGGGCTCGGCGCTGACCGCTCACCAGTACAGCGCATCGCTCGGTTTCAGCGCCTACGAAATCGACCTGTTCGGCCGCGTGCGCAGCCTGAGCGCGCAGGCACTGCAGCAGTTTCTGTCCACGGCCGAGGCGCGCCGCAGCACGCAGATCACGCTGGTGGCCGAGGTGGCGACCGCCTACCTCACACTCGCCGCCGACCAGGACCGCCTGCAGCTGGCACGCGACACGCTGCAGAGCCAGAGCGACTCGTACCGGCTCAACCAGCGCAGCTTCGAGCTGGGCGCGGCGTCGGCGCTCACGCTGAGCCAGGCGCAGACCAGCGTGGACGCCGCGCGTGTCGACGTCGAGCGCTACACCTCGCAGGTGGCGCAGGACCGCAATGCGCTCGTGCTGCTCGTGGGCGCCGACGTGCCGAGCGAGCTGCTGCCCAAGGCCTTGCCGGACGGCACGACCGCGGCGGCGAACCCGCTGGCCACCATTCCGCCGGGGCTGCCTTCCGACCTGCTGCAGCGCCGCCCCGACATCGTGCAGGCCGAGCGCGATCTCAAGGCCGCCAATGCCTACATCGGCGCGGCGCGCGCGGCCTTCTATCCGAGCATCAGCCTCACCGCTTCGGCCGGCACGTCGAGCAGCCAGCTCTCGGGCCTGTTCAAGGGCGGCTCGGGCGCCTGGAGCTTCGCGCCGCAGGTCACGCTGCCGATCTTCGACGGCGGTGCCAACCGGGCCAACCTGAAGATCGCCACCGTGAGCCGCGACATCTCGGTGGCGCAGTACGAGAAGGCGATCCAGACGGCGTTCCGCGAAGTGTCGGACGCGCTGGCCCAACGCAACACGCTCGGGCGCCAGCTCGACGCACAGCAGTCGCTGGTCAATGCGACGGCGGAGAGCTATCGCCTGTCGCAGGCGCGTTTCCAGCGCGGCGTGGACAGCTACCTGAGCGTGCTCGACTCGCAGCGCTCGCTCTACACGGCCCAGCAAGACCTGATCGGCACGCGCCTGTCGCGCTTCACCAACCTGGTGACGTTCTACAAGACGCTGGGCGGAGGATGGCTAGCGACCACGGACACGCCGCTGGCTGCGCAGCCTTGGGTCAATGCCTCTTGACCCGGCACACGAAGCTTGAAGCAGGACTCGCACGCCTGCGGAATCCAGAGCACCGGGATGCAGCGACGCGATCGATGCGATCGCGGTGCAGGCGGGCGTTCAGCCGCGCGCAGGAAACACCGGCTCGCCCAGGTTCAGCATCAGGCGGTTGGCCCAAGCGAAGATCGCCACCGCGTGCACGGTGTCCAGGAGCTCGAGCGGCGTGAGGCAGGCGGCACGCACGGCCTGCAGTTGCGCCGCACCGAAGCCGCCCGGCTCGCGCGTGAGCGCGATCGACAGCTGCACGATGGCGCGTTCGCGCGCCGTGGTGCCGGCCGTCTCCGGGTCGGTGAAGACCTGCGCGATCACGTCGTTGCGCCGCGCCAGTTGCTCGAAGCGCTGCGCGTGCACCGAAGCGCAGTACACGCAGCCGTTGACGCGCGACACCACCGCGCTGGCCAGCTCGCGCTCGGCGCGCGACAGGCCGCCCGGCGCGTACATGATGGCGTTGAACACCGTGGCGCGCTCCTGCAGGATGCGCGGCTGGTGCACCAGCAGCAGGTAGTAGTCGGAGCTGCGCGCCTTCGGGTGGCTGCTGTCGAGCACCCGCACCTGCTCGGGCGAGGCCTGCGCCAGGTCGATCACCGGCAGCCAGGCCTTCCAGCCCAGCGTTTCGCTGGTGTAGCCGTCGATGCGCAGCGGCTCGCCCGGCGGCGGCAGGTTGGCCGGGTGGACGAAGGGCGCCGCCTGGTCGTCCACCACGGGTGCGGCGCCGTTGCCGCCGCCGCCGTCGTCAGCGAGGGCGGCCAGCGCCTGCAGGCCCGCGACCACGCGCACCTGGTAGGCCACGAAGGCGATCAGCTGCGCCAGCGCCACCACCTCGGGCGTCGAGAGGCCGGCCGCGGGCAGCTTCAGCAGCGCCTCGCGGTCGCCCTCCACGGGACGGTCGGTCAGCGTGCGCGTGAACGCGAGCACCGCCTGCAGCCGCGGCTCAGCGCCGAGCGCTTCGACCGGCGCGCCGTCGGCCGCCGCCTGCTGCGCCGCACTCAGCGGCGCCAGCGCATCGAGCCGCGCGCGGTAGTGCGCCTGCAGCGCGGCGCTGCCCGCGCTGCGCGCGATGGCGTGGGCGGCCAGCAGCCGCTCGGCCAGCGGCGGGCCCGACAACTGCGGATCGAACAAGGCGTCGTAGCTGCCCTGCGTGGCAGCCACCACCTTGTCGCGCTGGTGGCGCACCGCATGCGCAGCGCTGCCGGCGGCCAGCGGCACGCAGGCGTCCACGAGGTCGGCAATGTCGGCGAGATCGGCGGAAGGGCTTGAATCAGTCATGGGCGTTGTCTCCGAAGGATGTGTTGCGTGCGGCCACGGCCTGCTGCAGGAAGCGCAGCACGCCCTGCCAGGAGGCCTCGTCCGCATGCGCGTTGTTCGCGGGCGTGCCGCCCGAGGTGCTGCGCCGGCCCGACACCGGATGCGCATAGCCCAGCTGCGTGGTCGGCACATAGGGAAACAGGATCGAATGGCCCGCGCCCGCGAAATCGAGGTGTTCCACCGCGTGCGGATGCGCGAACTGCGCGAGGCGCTCGGTCACCATGCGGCTGTACAGGCTCGACGGCCAGGAGCCGTCGTCGGTGGCAGACAGCAGCATCACCGGGCCGCGGATCTGCTCGACCTTGATGCGCGCGCGCTCCACGGCCTCGGGGTCCTGCAGCGCGGTCATGAGCGCATCGGCATGGCGGCGCGGCTCCGGGCCTTCGTCCCAGGGCGCCCAGGTGGCCGTGCGGTTGTGCTCCCACACATGCGGCAGCGGCTGTCCACGAAAGATCCAGGCCGGGCCTTCGCGGCCGAGCGCCGGGTCGCAGGCGTTCTGCGCGCAATGCACCACGGCGCCGGGCACGTAGCCGATGACGGCCGAGACCGATTCCGGAAACAGCGTACCCAGCAGCAGCACCAGCTCGCCGCCGCGCGACTGGCCGCTGAGCGCGACGAAGCCGTCGGCCGGCCGCACCGTGCGATGCAGCCAGGCCAGCGCGGTCTCGAAATATTCGAGCTTGGTGTTCGAGATGTAGTCCGACAGGCCCGGCGCCTTGAAGTACGCGAGCGCAAAGGCCGCATAGCCGTGCGAGGCGTACAGCGCGGCGCGCGGCTCGTTGATGCCGCCACCGGAGCCGTTCAGGATCATCACGGCCGGATGCGGCCCCGGACCGGCGGGCAGGTAGAGCGTGCCGACCAGGCCTTCTTCGCGCACCTCGGTGCGTGTCACGCCCTGCCCCGCCAGGCGCTGCACGAAGCCACCATGGATGTCGCTCGCATCGCCGGCGCGGCGCACGGTGATGTCGGTGCGCAGCGCAGCGCCCGGCTCGGCACCGAACTGCTCGCGCGCACCAGGTGTGTCTGGCACCTGGGACCAGACCAGGCCCATTGCCGACACGCCTTGGTAGCTGCCCGAGAGCGGCGCGTCGCGTTGCAGGTCGACGGTGCCCTGCGCATCTGCCACGAAACTCGCCGATGCGCGCCAGGGCACGGCCGCGCCGCGCAGCGTCGTGCTCGCGATCTCGATCTGCTCGCCCGGCGCCAGCCCTTCGACCGCGATGCGCCGCGGCATGTCGATCAGCGCGTCCTCCGGCGTGATGCTCAGCATGTGCGCACCCTCACTTGAGCCTGGTGACCTGCATTGCCGTCGTGCGGTCGCTCAGCAGCGGCTCGACCTTCAGGCCCTTCTTCGCGGCCCAGATGTTCTGGTAGTGGTACAGCGGGATCTGGCCCACGTCGTCGGTCACCAGCTTGGCCGCGTGGCGGAAGACGGCTTCGCGGCGCTTGGCATCGAACTCGACCGTGGCGGCGTCCAGCGCCTTGTCGACCGACTCGTTGCTGTAGCGGCCCCAGTTGTTCGAGCCGCGCCCGCGCTTGGCGTCGGGCGTGGTCAGGGTCTGCAGCAGGCCGTAGCCGGCCTCGCCGGTGCCGTTGCCCCAGGCGATCACGCTGACCGCAAAGTCGTTCTTGTTCGCGCGGCTCGAGTACACGGCCCACGGCACCACCTCGACCTTGGTCTTCACGCCGATGCGGCTCCAGAACTGCGCCACGGCCTGCACCGTCTCGGGCGCCTGCGGATAGCGGTCGCCCGGCACGTGGATCGCAATCTGGAAGCCCTGCGGAAAACCGGCCTCGGCCAGCAGCTTCTTCGCCTGCTCGGGGTTGTAGGCGATGGCGGGCACCTCGGGGTTGTAGCCGAAGCTGTTCCTGGGCATCCACTGGTTGGCCTCGGTCACCGTGCCCTGCAGCACCCGGTCGACGATGGCCTTGCGGTTGATCGACAGCGACAGCGCCTGGCGCACGCGCACGTCGAGCAGCGGGTTCTTCTCCAGCGGCTTGCCCGCGTTGTCGGTGATGAACTCGTTGGGGCCCGCCTTGAAGCTCGGCTGCAGCAGCAGCACGCGCAGGCCCGGGTACGTGTACACGCTGACCTTCGGGTCCTTGCGCAGCTTCTCGACGTCGGTGACGGCCACCTTGTCGATCACGTCCACATCGCCGGCCAGCAGCGCCGCGGTGCGCGCCGCGCCGTTGTTGATGAAGCGGTAGTTGACCTTCTCCCACAGTGGCTTGGGGCCGTAGTAGCCGGGGTTGCGCTCGAACACCGTGCGGTCGCCCGGCACGTAGGAAACGAACTTGTAGGGGCCGGTGCCGACCACGGCGCGGCCCGCGTTGTAGTCCTCGGTTTTCGACTTCTCGCCCACGTGCTTGCTCACGATGTAGATCGACGCGATCTCCAGCGGCAGCATCGGGTTGGGCGTGTTGGTCTTGATGACGAGCGTGGCCGGGTCCTTGGCGGTGGCGGACTCCACCGAGCGCAGCGCGCCCGAATAAGAGGCCACGCTGCCCGGCACGTTGCGCGCGCGCTGGAACGAATACACGATGTCTTCGGCCGTGAACGGCGTGCCGTCCTGCCACTTGATGTCGGTGCGCAGCTTGAATTCCCAGGTCTTGTCGTCCAGCGTCTTCCAGCTCGACGCCAGCGCGGGTTCCAGCTTGCCGCCGTCGCGCGAGTTGACGACCGAGTCCCAGAAATGCAGCGCGAGCGAACGGTCGCCCGCATGGTTGTTGAGCTGCGGGTCGACCGAGGAGACCGGGTCCGCGAAGCCGATGGACAGCGTCTGGGCCGATGCGGCGGCGCCCGTGGCGAGCAGCGTGGCGGCAACGATGGGAAGCAGGCGGTTCATGAAAAATCCTTTGGCGAAAACAGGGGGCGGTAGAAGCAGGAAGTCAGTTCGCGTCGTACAGGTGGCACGCGGTTTCGTGCCGTATCGCGATGCCGCGCAGCCGCGGCGCCTCGGTGCTGCAGCGCGGCATCGCCTGCGGACATCGCGGATGGAAGTGGCAGCCCGTGGGCGGCGCGATCGGGCTCGGAATTTCGCCGCGAATGGCGCTGAAGGTGGTGCGCCGCGCCTCGATGCTCGGAATCTCGGCCAGCAGCGCCTGCGTGTAGGGATGGGCGGGCCGCGCGAACAGCTCGGCCACCGGTGCGCTTTCCACCACGCGGCCCAGGTACATCACGACCACGCGGTCGCACAGGTGCTCGATCACGCCCAGGTCGTGGCTGATGAACAGGTAGGCCAGCCCGAGCTGGTCGCGCAGGTCCATGAAGAGGTTGAGGATCTGCGCCTGGATCGACACGTCCAGCGCGGCCACCGCCTCGTCGCACACCAGCATCGAGGGCTGCACCGCGAGCGCGCGTGCAATGCCGATGCGCTGGCGCTGGCCGCCGCTGAACTGGTGCGGGTAGCGATGGCGCAGCGCGGGGTCGAGCCCGGCGCGCCGCAGCTGGGCGCACACGTAGTCGTCCTGCCCGGCGGCATCGGTCAGGCCGTGCAGCAGCGCGGCCTCGCCCACGATGCGCGAGACGCGCAGGCGCGGGTTCAGGCTCGCATACGGGTCCTGGAACACCATCTGGATGCGCAGGCGCGCGGCGAGCTGTTCCTCGGCCGACAGGCTCGCCACCGGCTTGCCGCCGACGATCACCTCGCCCTCGGTCGGCGTGAGCAGGCCCGCGGCGATGCGGCCCAGCGTCGACTTGCCGCAGCCCGATTCGCCGACCAGCCCGACCACCTCGCCGGGCCGCACCGACAGGTCGACGCCGTCGACCGCGTGCGTGACCACCGGCGGCTTGCTCAGGCCGATGCTGCGCAGCGTGCGGCCCACCGCGCCGGGCGGCGGCGTGGCGCCGAAGCGCTGCGCGACCTGGCGCAGCTCGATCAGCGGTACATCGTTTTCCTGTGCGGGGGCGCGAGCCGCGGCGGGCAACGCGGCCGGCAGCGTGCGCACGGGTCTGTCGCCCTGCGGATGAAAGCAGCGCACCTCGTGCCACGGCGCATCGTGCCGCGGGCGCGACACCCCCGGCCGCTGCCCGCAGGCGGCGTCCGCATGCGGGCAGCGCGGCGCGAAGGCGCAGCCGGCCGGCATGTCGAGCAGGCTCGGCGTCATGCCCTGGATCTGCCGCAGCCGCGCGCCGCGTTCGTTGGCGCTCGGCAGGCTGTCGATCAGCCCGCGCGTGTACGGATGCTGCGGATGGTCGAGCACGTCGGCCACCGTGCCGTGCTCGACGATGCGCCCGGCGTACATCACGGCAATCTCGTCGGCCAGGCTCGCCACCACCGAGAGGTCGTGGCTGATCCAGATGAGCGAGGTGCCGGTCTCGCGCACCAGCTTCTGCACTTCCGACAGGATCTGCGCCTGGATCGTCACGTCGAGCGCGGTGGTGGGCTCGTCCGCAATGATCAGGTCGGGTCCGTGCAGCATCGCGATGGCAATGGCCACCCGCTGGCGCATGCCGCCCGACAGCTGATGCGGATACGCGCGCAGCCGCTCGTCGGGGCTCGGAATGCCCATGCGCCCCAGCGTGTCGCGCGCATGGCGGCGCGCTTCCTCGGTGGAAACGCGCTGGTGCGCCTTCACCGCCTCGATCATCTGCGTGTCCACGCGCAGCACCGGGTTGAGCGTGGCCATCGGGTCCTGGAAGATCATCGCGATGCGGTTGCCGCGCAGCTCGCGCCGCTCGGTGGCCGGCAGCTGCGTGAGCTCGCGGCCCTGGAACAGCACCTGCCCGCCCTCGACCCGTCCGGGCGGATCGACCAGGCCCATGATCGAGAAGCCGGTCACCGACTTGCCCGAGCCCGACTCGCCCACCAGCCCCAGCACCTTGCCGCGGCCCAGCGTGAACGACACCCCGTCGACCACCGGCAGCACGCCGGCGCGCGTGTGGAAGCGCGTTTGCAGGTTGCGCACTTCGAGCGTCGGCACCTCGAGGTCTTGCACGGGTACGGCGCTCATTTCTGCAACCTCGGGTTCAGCACGTCGCGCAGCTGGTCGCCCACCAGGTTGATCGCGACGATGGCGGCCAGCAGGGCGACGCCGGGAAAGAAGCTGATCCAGTACTCGTTGGACAGCAGGTACTGGTAGCCGTTGGAGATCAGCAGCCCCAGCGATGGCTCGGTGATCGGCACGCCCAGCCCCAGGAACGACAGCGTCGCCTCCAGCGTGATGGCGCGCGCGATCTGCAGCGCGCCGATCACCAGCAGCGGCGGCAGGCAGTTCGGCAGGATGTGGCCGGTGACGATGCGCCAGCGCGCAATGCCCTGCCCGCGCGCCGCGTCCACGTACTCGCGCCGCGCCTCGACCAGCGCCTGGCCGCGCGCGGTGCGCGCGTAGTAGGCCCATTCGAGCAGCACCAGCGTGAGCATCACGTTGCCCACGCCCTTGCCCACGTACGCCAGGATCATCAGCGCCATCAGGATGGTGGGAAACGACAGCAGCAGGTCCACCAGCCGCATCAGCAGCGCGTCGACCTTGCCGCCGGCATAGGCGGCAATGAGGCCGACCAGCGTGCCGACCACCGCGGCGATCAGCGCCGAGCCCACGCCCACCGTCAGGCTGATGCGCAAGCCATAGACGATGGCCGAGTACAGGTCGCGGCCTTGCCCGTCGGTGCCGAGCCAGTAGGTGTAGCCGCCCTCGCTGCTGTGGGAGCCCGGCGGCAGGCGCGCGTCGAGCACGTCGAGCTGCAGCAGGTCGTAGGGGTTCTGCGGCGTGATCCAGGGCGCGAGCAGCGCGGCCAGCACCACGACGGCCAGCAGCACCAACCCGCCGACGGCGATGCGCGAGTGCAGGAAGTCGGCGGCCACGCGCCACCAGATCGAGCGTTCGTCGTAGCTCTTCGCTGCGCTCATTTCGCACCTTCCAGCCGCACGCGCGGGTCGAGCAATTTGTAGAGCAGGTCGACGATGAGGTTCAGCGTCACGAAGATCACGACGACCACCATCAGGTAGGCCACCACCACGGGCCGGTCGAGCGAATTGATGCTGTCCAGGATCAGCTTGCCCGCCCCCGGCCAGGCGAAGATGGTCTCGGTGACCACCGCATAGGCGATGGTCGCGCCCAGCTCCAGCCCCAGCACCGTGACCAGCGGGATCATGGTGTTGCGCAGCACGTGCATCAGCACCACGCGCGTTGGCGTGAGGCCCTTGGCGCGCGCGAACTTCACGTAGTCCTGCGGCAGCACCTCGCGCACCCCGGCGCGCGTGAGCCGAAGCACCAGAGAGATTTTGAAGAGCGCCAGGTTGAACGCCGGCAGCAGCAGATGCTGCCAGCCGTCGAGCGTGAGCCAGGACCACTGCACGCCGAACAGCTCCCGCGTGGCGCCGCGCCCGCTGGCGGGCAGCCAGCCGAGCTGCACGCTGAACACCATGATCAGCATCAGCGCCACCCAGAACGCCGGCAGCGAGAAGCCGACGATGCTGGTCGCCATCAGCACGCGCGACACCGGATGCTCGGGCTTCATGCCCGCGAACAGACCCAGCGGCACGCCCACCACGATGGCCATCAGCAGCGCCGCGAAGGCCAGCTCCATCGTCGCGGGCAGGCGCTGCAGGATGAGGCGCACCGCGTCCTCCTGGTAGACGAAGCTGCGGCCCAGGCTGCCGTGCAAGGCGCCGTCCACGAAGGCCAGGTACTGGCGCCACAGCGGCTGGTCGAGCCCGAGCCGGGCGATGGCGGCCAGGCGCTCCTGCTGGTTCATGTCCTCGCCGATCAGGATGTCGATCGGGTTGCCGATGGCATGCAGGCCGACGAAGACGATCAGCGTCATCGCCACCACCACGAGCAGCGCCTGCAGCAGCCGGCGCAGCAGCCAGCCGGTCACGGCGTCACCTCGCGGCCGGGCGCGGCGTCATGCTCGACGGGTTCGCTGTAAGGCGGCAGCGCCGAGGGCGTCCATTCGTCGCCGTCGAGCTCGGGTTCGGCATAGCGCTGCATGGCGGCGAAGTGGTGGTCGGCGTCCTCGCTCAGCAGCTTCGCCGCAAGGCCGCGCGCCAGGCGCTGGGCGCCGTCGGTGATCTGCGGAATGTCGCCGGCTGCGGCGCCGTGCGAGAGCGAGGCCGCGTAGTTGAAGCAGTGCACGCGCTCCAGGCCGGGGCAGGCGCCGGGCGCCTTCGGCTGGAACTCGAAGAGGGGCCCGAGGTCCGGCGATTCCGCGAGTTCGCTGTCGGCGGTGCCTTCGGGCGGCGTGAAGCGGTCCTGCCACACGCGCACCTGCGACGAAAAAGCAGCGAACTCGGGCCGCAGCGCCCAGTCGGTGCGAAAGCCCGTGCTGAACACGACGAAGTCCGCCGCCAGCGGTCCCTTGGCCGTGTCCAGGCGCAGCGCACCGTCGGCGCGCCGGGCAGCACCCAGCACCGGCGTGCCGAGCTGGAAGTGCGCGTTCGCATGGCGCGACACGCGCAGCGTGCTGCCGTGCGGCGGCGGCACCTGCTGCACGTTGATGTAGTGGCGCATGCGCCATTTCCACTCGTCCGGCAGTTGCCAGAAACCGTGGACCATGCCCGGGTTGCCCGCGCCCTTGCCCTTGTTGACGCGCGGCAGGTCGGCGCGGCGGATCAGCAGGTCGACGCGCGCGGCGCCGGCCTCGAGCGCGGTCGCGGCGGCGTCCATGGCCGAGGCGCCGCCGCCGACCACCGCGACGCGTTTGCCGCGCAGGCTCGCGGCGTCCCAGCGCCCCGACGAATGGGCCCAGCGGTCGCGCGGCAGCGAAGCCGCCCAATCGGGCACCCAGGCGCCGCCCAGGCCGTCGCGGCCGGTCGCGAGCACCACATGGCGCGCCTGCACGCTGTACGGCTTGCCTTCGGCAGCAAGATCGGCCAGGTCGAGCTGCACCACGCCGTCGGCGCGGGGCAGCACCGCCCTCACCTGCTGTTCGTTGCGCACGTCGAGGCCGAGCACGCGGCGGTACCAGCGCAGGTACTCGGCCCATTGCAGGCGCGGGATCTTGTCGAGCGCGTCCCAGGCCGCCAGGCCCCACTGCGCCTCGAACCAGGCGCGAAAGGTCAGCGCCGGCAGGCCCAGCGCGGGGCCGGTGAGTTCCTTGGGCGAGCGCAGCGTTTCCATGCGCGCGGTGGTGGCCCAGGGGCCTTCGAAGCCGGCAGGCGACCGGTCGTAGATGCGGGCGTGCAGGCCCAGGTGCGTGAGCGTGGCCAGCAGCGCCAGGCCCGCCATGCCGCCGCCGACGATCGCCACGTCGAGCGGCACCTCGCCTTGCGCCGGGGTCGACGGCACCCAGCGTTTGGCCGGCAGGCCGAGCCACGACAGGTCTTGCCGCAGGCGCGCCTCGAGCGCGGCCAGGCCGATGGGCGCGGCCGTGAGGGGTTGTTCGGTGGGAGCGTTCATCGCAGGGTTTTTCAGGAAGGGCTGTCGTCGCCGGCCACGGCATCGCCGTCGCCGGGATCGTCAAGGTCGGTGCCGTACAGGGTGCGCAGCAGCGCGGCATGGGCCGACGCGTCGTGCTGCACGAAATGCGGCAGCGCAAGGGCGGCGGCCAGCAGCGCGTCGATCAGCGCGCGCACCGGCGGCGTGATCGGCTTGGCCTGCGGCGTGACCACGCCGAAGACGAAGGGAATGTTGGTATCGAGCGGCCGCACGGCCAGGCCTTCGAGCGGCGCACCGCAGGCGGTCAGCGGCTCCAGCACCGCCACGCCCAGGCCGGCGCGCGCCAGCGCCTGTGCATTGACCGACGAATTGGTCT
This sequence comes from Variovorax sp. AC103, assembly GCF_979254005.1. Classification (NCBI taxonomy): domain Bacteria; kingdom Pseudomonadati; phylum Pseudomonadota; class Betaproteobacteria; order Burkholderiales; family Comamonadaceae; genus Variovorax; species Variovorax sp. AC103. Next base: position 122,355 of record NZ_CEEDFC010000005.1, read on the forward strand.
CGATCAGCGCTTCCCTGCGCGCCGGGCTGTGGCCGGCACGTGCCAGCGTCGCGTCGAGCCGGTGGCGCAGGCGGAAGGGGTTGCTCATGGTGATCAGGCGGCGCTGCGCCAGCGCCGCCAGCGGCACCACCGCGTGCGCGGCGAGCGGGTCGTCATGCGGCAGCACCGCCACGCACGGCATCTCGCCGATCCAGTGCACCTCGAGGCCCCGGTGCTCCAGCGGCAGGCTGCTCGCGCCGAGCTGCACCGCGCCGCTGAGCACCGCATGCACCACCTGTTCGGGCGACGCACTGCGCAGCTGGATGGGCACGGCGCCGGCCTGCGCCTCCACGCGCCGCAGCGCCTGCGGAAGCAGCCCGAGCGCCAGCGCGGAGGTGGCCGCCAGCAACAACGGCTGCGAACTGCCGCGCGCGATGTCGGCCGCGCGCAGGTGGATCTGCTGGAGGCTGCCCAGCGCGCGGTCGACGTCTTCATAGAGCAGGAAGCCCTGCTCGGTGGGCGTCACGCGGGGGCCGTGGCGGTTGAACAGCGCATAGCCGATCTCGGCTTCCAGTTCCTGCACCAGGCGGGAAACCGCGGGCTGGGAACGCGACAGCAACCGCGCAGCGCCGGTGACGCTGCCGGTCGACATGACGGCAGCGAAGGCCTCAAGCTGCCGGAGTTCCATCGGTTTCAGTATCCATTTTCATGATCATGGGGCATTGATCATGTAAATTGCAAATACTTCCTCCTCATAAGCTTAGTCAGAGGCCGTTGAAGCGGGCGCAAGCCGTGCGCCGGCCCACAGCGGCTCAGTGGCCGCTGGCGCCATGGGCGCCGATGCCGGTCTCCGAGCGCACCTGCTGGGCCAGGAAGCCGTCGCGGTCCACCGTGGCGCGCGCGCTGCGGTCCAGCACCGAGAACAGCCAGATGCCCGCGAACGCGATGCTCATCGAGAACAGGCACGGCGACGTGTACGGGAACGGCGACGAGCCCGCCGCATGGCCGAGCGTGGCCTCCCACACCGAGGGCGAGAGCACCGTCAGCCCCACCGACGACACCAGGCCGAGGAAGCCGCCGATCACCGCGCCGCGCGTGGTGCAGCCCTTCCAGAGCACCGACATGAAGAGCACCGGGAAGTTGGCCGACGCCGCGATCGCGAAGGCCAGCGACACCATGAAGGCGATGTTCTGCTTCTCGAACACGATGCCCAGCACCACCGCCAGCGCGCCCAGCGCCAGCGTGGTGATCTTCGAGACGCGCAGTTCCGCCGCGCTGCCCGCGTCGCCCTTCTTGATGACCGTCGCATACAGGTCGTGCGACACCGCCGAGGCGCCCGACAGGGTGAGCCCGGCCACCACCGCCAGGATGGTGGCGAACGCCACGGCCGAGATGAAGCCCAGGAACACGTTGCCGCCCACCGCGTTGGCCAGGTGCACCGCCGCCATGTTGCCGCCGCCCTTGAGCACGCCGTTGGCGTCGAGGAAGTCGGGGTTGGTCAGCACGAACGTGATGGCGCCGAAGCCGATGATGAAGGTCAGCAGGTAGAAATAGCCGATCCAGCCCGTGGCCCACATGACCGACTTGCGTGCCTCCTTGGCGCTGGGCACGGTGAAGAAGCGCATCAGGATGTGCGGCAGCCCGGCGGTGCCGAACATGAGCGCCATGCCGAAGGAAATCGCCGAGATCGGGTCCTTCACGAAATTGCCCGGCCCCATGATCGACTGCCCGATGCTGGCCGCCACCTGGGCGGTCTTGCCGTCCTTGAGCGCCAGGTCCGTCTTGACCTTCACCGCGCCGGCGAACATCGCCTCGGGGCTGAAGCCGAAGTGCCACAGCACCGAGAGCGCCATGAAGCTCGCCCCGCCCAGCAGCAGCCCGGCCTTGATGATCTGCACCCAGGTGGTGGCGGTCATGCCGCCGAACAGCACGTAGACCATCATGAGCGAGCCCACGATGACCACGGCGATCCAGTACTCCAGCCCGAACAGCAGCTTGATCAGCTGGCCCGCGCCCACCATCTGCGCGATGAGGTAGAAGGCCACCACCACCAGCGTGCCCGAGGCCGCGAAGATGCGCACCGGCGCCTGCTTGAAGCGAAAGGCCGCCACGTCCGCGAAGGTGAACTTGCCGAGGTTGCGCAGCCGCTCGGCCATCAGGAAGGTGATGACCGGCCAGCCCACCAGGAAGCCGATCGAATAGATCAGGCCGTCGTAGCCGGTGGCCATCACCGCGGCCGAGATCCCGAGGAACGATGCCGCCGACATGTAGTCGCCCGCGATGGCCAGGCCGTTCTGGAAGCCCGTGATGCCGCCTCCGGCCGTATAGAAGTCCGCCGCCGAGCGCGTGCGCGCGGCGGCCCACTTGGTGATGAAGAGCGTTCCCACCACGAACAGCGCGAACATGCCGATCGCGGTCCAGTTGGTGGGCTGGCGCTGCAGCTGGCCCAGGTCGGCGCCCGCGGCGAGCGCGCCAGCCGACATGGCGCAAGCAGCGAGCATCAGTGCCGCACTGCGGAAAAGACGGCGAATGTTGTTCACTTCTTCGCTCCCGGCTGCACGGACTTGACCACGGCGTCGGACAGGGTGTCGAACTCGGCATTGGCGCGGCGCACGTAGTAGCCCGTGATGGCCACCGTGAAGAGGATCACGCCGAAGCCGATCGGCATGCCCAGCGTCATCACGCCGTCGCCGAGGCGCCGCGCGAGAAGCTCCTTATCGAACGCGACCAGCAGCACGAAGCCGTAGTACACGACGAGCATCATCAGCGCGAGCGACCAGCCGAAGCGGTTGCGGCGCCGCTTGAGCTGTATGTATTGGGGATGCGCGGCGATGCGCGCGACCAGATCGTCTTCCATGGTGTCTCCTTGTAGGCGGGTGGGCCCATTAAGGGACCAGGCGGCGCACCCGGGCTTGCGCTGGCGCAAGCTTTGCCACGCGGCCATGGGTCACCATGCGCTCACGCCTGCCCACGTCCATCCCTTCATGCCTGCGCGCGCCTGCGGCGTCACGGCGTGCTCCCGCAACCCAGAAAGACCCGAGACATGAACGCTCCCGACCTGATGCCCAAGCTGCCCACCTACGCGCCGCCCGCGGCGCTCGCCCGCACCGCGCATGTCGCGGGCCGCGCCGCCTACGACGCCCTGGTGGCCGAGGCCGACGCCGACTACGAGGGCTATTGGGCCCGCCTCGCGCGCGAATTCGTCGGCTGGAAAACCCCTTTTTCGACAGTGCTCGACGAGAGCCGCGCGCCCTTCTACCGATGGTTCGAGGACGGCACGCTCAACGTCTCGTGGAACTGCCTGGACCGCCAGGTGGCAGCCGGGCGCGGCGAGAAGACAGCCATCGTCTTCGAGTCCGATGACGGCAACGTCACCCACACGACCTATGCGCAATTGCTCGCGCAGACCTGCCGCATGGCCAACGCGCTGAAGGCGCGCGGCGTGAGGAAGGGTGACCGCGTGGTCATCTACATGCCGATGTCGGTCGAGGGCGTGGTGGCAATGCAGGCCTGCGCGCGATTGGGCGCGGTGCATTCGGTGGTGTTCGGCGGCTTCTCGGCGCAGGCGCTGCGCGACCGCATCGCGGACACGGGCGCGGCGGTGGTCATCACCGCCGACCAGCAGGTGCGCGCCGGCAAGCACCTGCCGTTGAAGGCCATGGTCGACGAGGCGATCGCGCTGGGCGGCTGCGAGGCCGTGCAGACGGTGATCGTCTACCGGCGCACCGGCGGGCCCGTCGCATGGACGCCGCGCGACGTGTGGATGCACGAGGCCACGGCCGCGCAGCCGGACAGCTGCGAACCCGAATGGGTGGGTGCCGAGCACCCGCTCTTCCTGCTCTACACCTCGGGCTCCACCGGCAAGCCCAAGGGCGTGCAGCACTGCAGCGGTGGCTACCTGCTGCATGCGGCGGTCACGACGAAATGGACCTTCGACCTGCACGACGACGACGTGTTCTGGTGCACCGCGGACATCGGCTGGGTCACCGGCCACACCTACATCGCCTACGGCCCGCTGGCCATCGGCGCCACCGAGGTGGTGTTCGAGGGCGTTCCGACCTACCCCGACGCCGGACGCTTCTGGCAGATGATCGAGCGGCACAAGGTCACGGCGTTCTACACCGCGCCCACCGCCATCCGCTCGCTCATCAAGGCGGCCGAGGGCAACGCCGCCGTGCACCCCGACCGCTACGACCTGCGCAGCCTGCGCGTGCTGGGCTCGGTGGGCGAGCCGATCAACCCGGCCGCGTGGGAGTGGTACCGCCTGCACGTGGGCGGCGGGCGCTGCCCGGTGCTCGACACCTGGTGGCAGACCGAAACCGGCGGCCACATGATCACGCCGCTGCCGGGCGCCACCGACCTGGTGCCGGGCTCCTGCACCCTGCCCTTCCCGGGCATCGCCGCGGCGATCGTCGACGAGACCGGCAACGACGTGCCCCACGGCGAGAGCGGCCTGCTGGTCATCAAGAAGCCCTGGCCGAGCATGATCCGCGCGGTCTGGGGGGACGACGCGCGCTACCGCTCGAGCTACTACCCGCAGGAGCTGCGCGGCTACTACCTGGCCGGCGACGGCGCCGCGCGCGATGCCCTCACCGGCTACTTCACCATTGGCGGGCGCATCGACGACGTGCTGAACGTGAGCGGCCACCGCATGGGCACCATGGAGATCGAGTCGGCGCTGGTGGCGTGCACCGCGCTGGTGGCCGAGGCGGCGGTGGTCGGGCGGCCCGACGACACCACGGGCGAGGCCATCTGCGCCTTCGTGGTGCTCAAGCAACCGCGCCCGGTGGGTGCCGAAGCGGACCGCCTGGCCGCGGAGTTGCGCGCCTGGATCGGCAAGGAAATCGGTCCCATCGCCAAGCCCCGCGACATCCGCTTTGCCGACAACCTGCCCAAGACGCGCAGCGGCAAGATCATGCGCCGCCTGCTGCGCTCGGTGGCCAAGGGCGAGGCGATCACGCAGGACGTGTCGACGCTGGAGAACCCGGCCATCCTCGATCAGTTGACCGACGCGCATTGAGGACAGGGGCGCACGGCGCCGTGCGAAACGCGCGGCCCATTCATCGGCCGGCGTGAAGCTCCGATCGGATCTGACGACACGTTCGGCGTGCGCCCAGATCGCCGGGTCGGCGTCTGCCATGTCGAGCGGATCGCCGTGGGGCTGGCTCACGCACCACGGCGTGTCGAGCGCGAAGGTCGGGCTGCAGATACCGTAAAGTTGCGCCTGCAACACCGATGGTTGCGTCCCCGCACTGCCGTTACCGAAAGACCTCGATGCTTGAACTTCTCACCGATCCTCAAGCCTGGATCGCCTTCGCCACGTTGACCGCGCTCGAGCTCGTGCTGGGCATCGACAACATCATCTTCATCTCCATCCTGGTCGACAAACTGCCGCCCGCCCAGCGCGAATTTGCGCGGCGGGCGGGCCTGTTCATGGCCATGTTCATGCGCATCGGGCTGCTGCTGGTGCTGGCCTGGATCGTCGGCCTGGTCACGCCGCTCTTCTCGCTGTTCGGGCACGAGATTTCGGGCCGCGACCTGATCCTGATCCTGGGCGGGCTGTTCCTGATCTGGAAGAGCACCACCGAGGTCCATCAGTCGCTGGAAGGCGAGCACACGCAGAAGTCCACCGCAGTCAAGGCGACCCTGGCCTCCGTGCTGCTGCAGATCATGGTGATCGACCTGGTGTTCTCGCTGGACTCGATCATCACGGCGGTCGGCATGGTGGACGACGTGCGAATCATGATTGCCGCGGTGATCGTGTCCGTGCTGCTGATGATGGTGTTCGCCGGCCCGATCGGGCGCTTCGTCTCGAACCACCCCACCATCAAGATGCTGGCGCTCTCGTTCCTGGTGGTGGTGGGCGTCGTGCTGGTGGCGGAGGGCTTCGAGCACCACGTGCCCAAGGGCTACGTTTACTTCGCAATGGCCTTCTCGCTGACCGTGGAGATGCTCAACATCCGCATGCGCAGGAAGTCGGCCAAGCGCGTGGCGTTGAATCCGCCCCACATGCCGGGAAGCTGAGCCGGGAGGCCGAAGGACCCGGCCCGGCGCCGTACCTGCTCCGGCCCTTCAACGCAACGCCGGTGTCGCGTGCTGTGCTCCCCTGAATACAGCTCCGTTGAACGGACCGAAGGCGGGTGTCGAGCAGCAGCTCGCAGTTCTTCTCAAGCCCTGCAAAGCCGCGCTCGACGATCCGGCGTCAGAGCGCCGGCCCCAGTCCGATGGGCGCGGGCACGCTGTTCACGATGCGTGTGAACAGCGCGTTGTAGGCCAGGTCGGGCACGTGCCCGGTGAGCGGGTCGCGGTTCTGCGCAAAGGCCTCGTCCAGCTCGCGCCAGTCGTCGTCGCTCAGCACACGTTCGGCCAGCGGCAGAATCTCGCGCTCTTCCATGGCCATGTGTTCGAGGTAGAAGTCGACGTACTTCCCCATCGCCGTCTCGAAGGCCTCGCGCCGCGGTTCGCCGAGCATCTCGAAGGCCAGCAGCGCGTGCTCGACATGGCGGATGCGGCGCTCGCCCCAGGCGTGGTCGTTGTCGAGCTTGTCCAGCAGGTCGCGCGACATGGGCGTGCGCGCGCGCAGCTTGGGAAACAGCAACTCTGTTTCCTTGCGGTGGTGCCGCTGCTCGGGAAATTCGTCCACGTAGAACAGCATGGCCCGCAGCACCGCGAAGTCGGGCAGGGTTCCCTTGCGGCGGTGCTGCTCCAGCAGCATGACGATGGAGCGCAGCATCGCCGCGAGCGCGGCATGCTCCTGGCGGATGATGCGCACGGCGGCGTGTGTCGCGAGGGGTGTGGCTTGCATGCCGCCAGCATCGCGCCTGGCGGGCTGCACGGGCTTGATCGATATCAATGCCGCGCCACAGCGCGCTCCCGATACTGGCATTCACACCCACTCGCCCCGGAGGCATGCCATGTACCAGCGAATCCTTGTTCCCATCGACGGCAGTTCGACATCCACCCGCGGCCTCGCCGAGGCGATCCGCCTGGCCCAGCTCACCGGCGGGCGACTGCGGCTGGTGCACGTGATCGACGAGCTCTCGTTCGCGCTTGCCATGGACGCCTACGCCGGTTACGCCGGCAACTGGCTCGAAGAGCTGCGCGCCAAGGCCTCGGCGCTGCTGCAGGAAGGCCGCGCACAGGCCGCCTCGCAAGGCGTGGAAGCGGACGTGGTGCTGTGCGACAGCGTCAGGGGCGCGGTGCACGACCAGGTCATCGCGCAAGCCGTGGCCTCGCACGCCGAGCTGATCGTGATCGGCACCCATGGCCGCCGCGGCCTGGGCCGCTGGGTGATGGGCAGCAGCGCGGAGCACATCCTGCGCATGGCGCCCGTGCCGGTGCTGCTGATCCGCGCGCCCGAGGAACTGGCCCGGGTCGAGTCCGAGCACTTCACGCTGCCGGTTGGCGAAGTCGCCAGCCAGTAGCCAGCCAGCGACGAAGGCGCTTCGGGCCCGGCCGCAGGCTCAGGCGTAGGACCGCAGCCGCATCGAGAAGTCGGCCAGCGGTGCGATGCCGCTGTCTTCCGCGCGTTCGCACCAGTCCTGCAGGCGCCGCACGAGCTGGTCACCCGTGGCGCCCGAGCGAGCCCACAGCACCATGAGCTCGCGCCGCATGGCGTACATGGTCGCCAGCGCATGCGAGGCGCCCAGCGCCGCCAGCATCTGTGCCTGCCGGGAGGCGTCCAGCGCGCGTTCGTCGGTACCGAGCCAGCGCTTCACGCCGCGCAGCGCACGCGCCTCCTGCGGCGACGCTTCGCGCAGCCGGCCGAACTCGCGGGCATAGGCCGTCTTCAGCGAGCGCGTGTAGCTCGACAGCACGTCGTAGTGATGGCGAATGACCGCCTGCACCGTGTCGATGTCGACGACGGGCCGGGGCGCCACCAGCCGCGGCTTCGGCGCCAGGTGCTTGACCTTCGCCAGACCCAGCGCCTGCAGCGTGCGGATGTAGAGCCAGCCGATGTCGAACTCGTACCACTTGCTCGACAGCTTGGCCGAGGTTGGAAAGGCATGGTGGTTGTTGTGCAGTTCCTCGCCGCCGATCACGATGCCGATGGGAAAGATGTTGGTGCTGGCGTCGGCCGCCGGCCAGTTGCGGTAACCCCAACAGTGGCCGATGCCGTTCACCACGCCGGCCGCCCAGAAGGGAATCCACGCGATCTGCGTGAGCAGGATCAGCGCGCCCGGCACCACGCCGAACAGCGCCATGTCGAGCACACCCATCAGCACGATGCCCATGACCTGGTGGCGGGTGTACAGCCGGCGCTCGATCCAGTCGTCCGGCGTGCCGTGGCCGTAGCGCGCCAGCGTTTCCTTGTTGGCCGCCTCGCGCGCATACAGCGCCACGCCGCCCCACAGCACGCGGCTCAGGCCATACACCTGGGGGCTGTGCGGGTCTTCGGGCGTCTCGCACTTGGCGTGGTGCTTGCGGTGCACCGCGGCCCACTGCCTGGTGACCATGCCCGTGGTGAGCCACAGCCAGAAACGGAAGAAATGGCTGACCGCCGGATGCAGGTCGAGCGCGCGGTGCGCCTGGTGGCGGTGCAGGAAGATGGTGACCGAAGCGATGGTGACGTGCGTGAGCGCCAGCGCGACGAGCACGCAGCCCCACCAGGGAAGATCCAGAACGCCCGAAAAAAACAGTGAATGCATGCGTGCCTCTTGAACGAAGCGGCAATTCTGTGCAGCCGGGCGCGAGAGACCCTTGCGCCAGATCAAGCATGGCGCCGCCGAAAACCGGCGCTGGAAACCTCGCCCCGCACAGGGGCTGCTTCCAAGGCATGCGTGCTACGCTCCCCCGGATTCCCGACGCCCCCTCTCGCATGAAACCCGCACCCCACATCGCGGTGCTCGACGACGAAGTCGACATCACGCAGCTCCTGGCCACCTATTTGCAGAGCCACGGCTTTCGCGTGACCCAGCTGCACAACGGCCGCGCCCTCATGGCGCTCATGGCGGCCGACCCGGCCGACCTGGTGCTGCTCGACCTCGGCCTGCCCGGCGAAGACGGTTTTTCCATTGCGCGGCGCATGCGCGAAAGCTGGCGCTGCGGCCTGGTCATCGTCACCGGGCGCGGCGACGCGGTGGACAAGGTGGTCGGCCTGGAAGTGGGTGCCGACGACTACGTGACCAAGCCCTTCGACCTGCGCGAGCTGGTGGCGCGCGTGAAGGCGGTGCTGCGCCGCACGACGCCCGAAGCGCCGGTCGCGGTCCTTGCAGCGCCCGTGGGCGCCGTCGAGCAGTTGCGCTTCGCCGGCTGGCAGTTGGACGCCGCCGCGCGCCGCCTCACCGACCCGAACGGCCAGGACGTGGCGCTCACCGGCGGCGAGTTCGACCTGCTGTGCGCCTTTGCACGGCACCCCGGACGCGTGCTGTCGCGCGACTTTCTGCTGGAGCAGACCCGCGGGCGCGAAGCCGCCCCCTTCGATCGCACGATCGACGTGCAGGTCGGCCGGCTGCGCAAGAAGATCGAGGCCGACGCGGACGAACCGCAGCTCATCAAGTCGGTGCGCGGCGCGGGCTACATCCTGGTGCCGCCCGTGTCCCATGGCTGACGCACCGCGCCCCCCTTTCCTGCTGTCGCTGCCGTCCGGCATCGAGGAAGGCAGCGTGTTCCGCTCGCTCTTCATCGCCTACCCCGACTCGCTGCTGCTGGTCGACCAGGCCGGGGTCATCATGCTGGCCAACCCTTCGGCCGCCGCGCTGCTGGGCTATGCCGTCGAAGAGCTCATCGGGCTGAACGTCGACGTGCTGGTGCCCGACAGCATCCGCCCGCGCCATGCGTCCTACCGCGAGGCCTACGGCCGCGCGCCGCGCCCGCGTCCCATGGGCACGCACATGGAGCTGGTCGCCAAGTGCAAGGACGGCAGCGAGGTCATGGTCGAGATCGCGCTCAGCCCGCTGCAGGACCACGGCCTGCCCTTCGTGGTGGCCGCGATCCGCGACATCGGCGCCTACCCGCGCGTGAAGCAGGCGCTGCAGCGCGCACGCTACAGCGACCACCTGGCGCAGCTGGGCCGGTTGGCGGTGGACACGCGCGACCTGCAGGTGGTGCTCGAGCAGGTGCCGCACATCGCCGCCGCAGGCCTGGAGGTCGAGGTGGCGATGGTGCTGCTGCTCGAAGACAGCGGGCTCGAGTTCCGCGTGGCCAGCGGCGTGGGCAACGTGGCGGGCGAGGAGATCGGCGCGCGCATCGCCAACCGGCCCGACACGCCACCGGGCTACGTGCTGTCTCAAGGGCGCCCGGTGGTGATTGCGGACTACCGCAGCGAGCAGCGCTTCGCGGTGCCGCCCGCCTACCTGGCGGCCGGGCTGGTCAGCGCGCTCGCGGTGCCGCTGTCCGACCGTGGCCGCGTGATCGGCATGCTGTCGGTGCGCTCGCGGCAGGCCAAGCGCTTCGGCGACGAGGAGCTGCGCTTCCTGGAGTCGCTGTCCAACCTGCTGGCCACCAGCCTGCAGCGCGTGCGCACCGAAGAGGCGCTGGCCCACGCCCAGCGGCTCGAAAGCGTCGGCCAGCTCACCGGCGGCATCGCGCACGACTTCAACAACCTGCTCACCGTGATCATGGGCAACCTGCAGGTGCTCGAGGAGCTGCCCGCGCTGGCGCAGGACACCCATGCGCAGCAGCTGGTGGGGGCGGCCATGCGCGCCAGCCGGCGCGGTGCCGAGCTCACCGGCAAGCTGCTGGCCTTCTCGCGCCGGCAGATGCTGCAGCCCGACGTGGTCGACACCCACGCCCTGCTCCATTCGCTGGCCGACATGCTGCGCCGCACGCTGGACCAGCGCATTCACATCGCCATCGACACCGGCCCGGCCTGCCCGCCGGTGCTGGCCGACCCGGTGCAGCTGGAGTCGGCGCTGCTGAACATCGCCATCAACGCGCGCGACGCCATGCCCGAAGGCGGCACCCTGCACTTTCGCTCCGAAGACTGCGGCCTGCTGCCGCTCGCACTGCGCACGGAGCGCAACGACCCGAACATGCAGGGGCACGGCCGCTTCGTGGCCCTTTCCATTTCCGACAGCGGCACCGGCATGGCCGAGGACGTGAAGGAGCGCGCCTTCGAGCCCTTCTTCACCACCAAGGAGGCCGGCCGCGGGACCGGGCTGGGCCTGAGCACGGTGTACGGCTTCGTCAAGCAGTCGAAGGGCGCCATCGCGATCGAGAGCCAGCCGGGTGCGGGCACCACGGTCACGCTCTACCTGCCGCAGCTGGAACGCGGCAGCCGCGCCGCGCCGCCGCCAACGGAAGAAGAGCGCGCCGATGCATCCGTTCCCGCCGGCCTGCGGGTGATGCTGGTCGAGGACGACGCCGAGGTGCGAAAGGTGGCGCACACCTTCCTGGTCACGCTGGGTTGCAAGGTGGCATCGGCGGCCAACGGTGAAGAGGCCCTGTCGGTCCTGCAGAACGCCACCGCCCCCTTCGACCTGCTGCTGAGCGACATCGCGCTCGGCGCAGGCATGCGCGGCACGCAGCTCGCCACCGAGGCGCAGCAGCTGTTTCCGCGCCTGGCAATCCTGCTGATGTCAGGCTTCTCGTCGGAGCTGCTGGAGGCCGACCGCGACATGCCACCCAGCTGGGAACTGCTGCCCAAGCCCTACACGCGCGGCGAGCTTGCGCGCGCCATTGCGCGGCTGCTGGCCTGAGGCCTCACTGCAGCATGGCGGGCGCCGACACCGCCACCGGTGCCAGGCAGCGCTGCACGAAGGCCGACAGCGCACCCACGTCGGGAATCTGCACGTCGCGCCGGCCCTTCTCGGCAAAGCCGATGACCTTGTCGCGCGCCAGCCGCGACAGCGCCCGGCTCACCGTCTCCAGCGTCATGCCCAGGTAGTTGCCGATTTCGGCGCGCGTCATGCGCAGCGTGATCTGGTCGGTGCGCATGCCGCGCTCGGCCAGCGACTCGGCCCAGTAGCGCAAAAAGTCGGCCACCCGTGCGTCGGCCGGCAGCGTGCAGACCGACATCAGCGAGTCGCGGTCGCTTGCAATCTCGCGGCTCATGGCGGCGTGCAGCACCTGCAGCAGGTCGGGGTGCACCCGGCTGGCCGCGATCAGCGCGTCGTAGGACACCACCCAGACCTCGCCCGTGTCCATGGCCACCGCGTCGCAGCCGTAGCAGCCACCGGCAATGCCTTCGAAGCCGAGCCAGTCGCCGCGGAACTTCAGCCCCACCACCTGCTCGCGGCCGTCGGCCGTGAGGTTCACGATCTTGTAGAAGCCGGAGTTCAGGATGTACAGGTGCTCGAAGCGCTCCCCCGCCTGGTAGACCACGTCGCCGGTGTGCACCAGACGGCGCTCCGGCTGCAGCTGCGCGGCCAGGCGCTTCAGCGTTTCGGTGGTGTTCTCGGTGGCGGTGAAATCAGGCATCTGGAACTCCTTGGGCGCAACGGGGGTGTCGCGTGTCGATGGACCGATGCTAGGAAGCGCACGGCAACGCAGCGACAACGCTGCGCATCGGCGGGTAACGCTCGGTGAATGCCCGGTGTCCGGCATGTGTCCGGCGTGTATCAACGCCGGCGCGACACGCGGCCCTTGACGCGCATCAAGTGCCGCGCGCGGCGGCGAACTAGCCTTGCTGTCGTCACGCACTTGTCGCGCCATGCTCTTGCCATCCGAACCCACCGATCTGCGCACCTCGAATGTTCCGCCACCGCCGGATGCGGCCGAACTGCTCGGGCTGGCGCTGCGCCTGCGCCACCTTGCGCGCACGAATGCCCTGCCGCTGCTGCTGCGCGGCAAGAACATCGGACTGCTGCGCGCCGCTGCGGTCGTGGACGACCCGGCGCCGTTGCTGCGCGCCGCCGGCGAACTGGGCGCGCACGTGGCCACGGTACGCTGGAACCTGTCGGGCGCCGGCGACCCGCGCGAGGTGCAGCACACCGGCCGCACGCTCGGGCGGCTGTACGACGCGGTGATCTGCCAGGGCATGCCGGCCGCGCTGGTGCGGCAGATCGGCCAGGCCGCCGGCATTCCCGTGTACGACGACATCGCCTGCGACACGCACGCCTCGGCGCGCCTGGCGGACAGCCTCGGCGAAGAGGCCGCGCCGGGCGACAACCGGCGCTTCATGCTGCAGGCCCTGTTGGTGGAAACGCTCGCCTGACGCTGCCGCCCCGATCCGTGGTGCGGCCAGACTTGCAGCCAGGGGTGCGGCCCGCCGTTCAGTGCGACATCAGCACCGGCAGCGTCATCGACTGCAGGATCGACAGCGTGGCGCCGCCCATCACCCACTCGCGCGCGCGGCTGTGGCCGTAGCAGCCCATCACCAGCAGGTCGGCGCCGAGGTCCGCGGACAGGGAAAGCAGCCGGTTGCCCACGTCGCCCTCGTCCTTGTCGCCGAAGTGCAGCGTCGGCTCGACGATGCCCTGGGCGCGCAGGTAGCCGCGCAGGCCCTCCAGCGACACCTCGGCCTCGCCGCCGTAGGACACCGCATGCACGCGCGACGCGGTGCGCAGCCAAGGCAGCGCCGCCGTCACCGCGCGCGCCGATTCGCGCGTTTCCTTCCAGGCCAGCAGCACCGTGTGGCCGATGGGGGCCACCGGGCCCACGCAGGGCAGCACCAGCGCGGGCCGGCCGCTGTCGACCAGCACGCTGGTGAGGAAGTCCGCGGGCAGCTCGGCGTCGAACGGGTCGTTGCGGTCGCGCTGGCCCATCACCACCAGGTCGGCATAGAGCGCGCGCCGGGCGAAGCCCCAGGGCGCATCGGGCATCGGCTCCAGCCAGTGCATGCGCCGCGAGCCCGCGCTCTGGACGGCGAAGGCCGCGTGCATGCGGTCGCGCGCTTCCTTGTCGAGCGACTGCATGATCGCCACCGCCTCGGCCGCGCCTTCCAGCGCGAGCGGATAGCGCATCAGCGACGACAGCGTGCACGGCTGCGCCGTGACCTGCGCGTCGAAGGTCTCGGCCAACTGGCGCGCGAGCCGGATGCGCTCCACCGCGCGCGCCGAGCTGTCGAGGTGAAGCAGGATGGATCTGGGGGTCTGCATGGAAAAGCTCCTTGGGGAACGTGAGGCAAGGCCGGGAAGGCGGGGGCCGATGGCGCCACATGGCGCCACCTTAGGCCGCGCCCTCGCCGCGTGGCTTGCGCTGCGTCAAGCCCGCGACGCGCCCGCGTCCGTACGCTCGGGCAACACAGCGCTTGCGCCACCGCTTTCCCGAGGAACACCCCATGCCCCCTTTCACCCAGGCCACCATCGTCGGCAGCGGCATCGGGGCGCTGAGCGCGGCCGTGCTGCTGATTCGCGACGGCGGCATGCACGGCTCGCGCATCCGCATCCTGGAGGAGTCGCCGCTGCCCGGCGGTGCGCTCGACGGCGCGGGCGACGCGAAGCAGGGCTACGTGACGCGCGGCGGGCGCATGTTCACCGACGAGACCTACACCTGCCTGTGGAACGTGCTCGACAGCATCCCGTCGCTGAACACCCCCGCGCGCACGGTGCACGAGGAGGTGCGCGACTTCAACCGGCAGGTGCACTCCGACGCGAACGCGCGGCTGATCGACCGGCACCACTGCATCCTGGACGCCAGCGACCTCGGCTTCGACCTGCAGGACCGGCTGGAACTGATGCGTCTGCTGGCCATGCCCGAGCGCGTGCTGGGCACCCGGCGCATCGAGGAGTGGTTCTCCCCGCACTTCCTGGACACCAACTTCTGGGCCATGTGGCGCACCACCTTCGCGTTCCAGAACTGGCACAGCGCGGTCGAGCTCAAGCGCTACATGCTGCGCTTCCTGCAGGAGCTGCCGCGCATCCACACGCTGGGCGGCGTGCGCCGCACCGAGCTCAACCAGTACGACACCATCGTGCGGCCGATGGTGCGCTGGCTGCGAGCGCACGGCGTGCTGTTCGAGTTCGGCACGCGCGTGGTCGATGCGGACTTTGCCAAAACCGACACCCACGACACCCACGACAGCGCGGACAGCGGCCTGCGGTTGCAGACGCTGCACTGCATGCGCGACGGCAGGCCGCTGTCGTACCAGCTGGGGCCGCAGGAGTGCGCACTGCTCACGCTCGGCTCCATGACCGCCGACTCGCGCAACGGCACCGACCATCAGGCGCCCGAGCTCGTGCGGGTGCCGCACGACGGCGCCTGGACGCTGTGGAAGAACCTGGCGCGCAAGGCCCCGGGCCTGGGCCGGCCCGAGGCCTTCTGCGGCAACGTGGACGAGAGCAAGTGGGAGTCTTTCACGCTCACGCTGCGCAGCCCGTTGCTGCTGGAGCGCATCCAGGCCTTCTCGGGCAACGCGCCCGGCACGGGCGGCCTGATGACCTTCAAGGATTCGAGCTGGCTGATGTCGATCGTGGTGCCGCACCCGCCGCACTTCGACGCACAGCCCGAGTGCGTGTTCACGCTGTGGGGCTACGGCCTGCTGCTGGAAACGCAGGGCAACTTCATCGACCGCACGATGGCGCAGGCCACGGGGCAGGAAATACTGACCGAACTCATCCACCACCTGGGCTTCGAGGACATCCTGGACGAGGTGCGGCGCACCACCACGGTGGTGCCGGTGATGATGCCGTACATCACCAGCGAGTTCGAATGCCGGGCCCCGACGGACCGGCCGGCCGTCATTCCGCACGGCGCGAAGAACTTCGCGCTGCTGGGCCAGTACGTGGAGATTGCGGAGGACGTGGTCTTCACCGTCGAGTACTCGGTGCGCGGCGCCATGCATGGCGTGTACGGTCTCATGGGCGTGGACAAGGAAGTGCCGCCCATCTACCACGGCATCGCCGACCCGAAGGTCGCGCTGGCCAGCCTGCGCACGCTGATGGGCTGACGCCATGGCACGGCCGGGAGCGCGACGATGTGCATGAATCTCCTGCGGGCGCTGGCCGAGGCGCCGCCGCCTTGCACGGTGTCCGAGCCGGTGAGCATCGACCGGTTGCGGGTGCTGCAGGCCGCGGGTCTGGTCGAGGCCCGGATTCCGTGGCCTGGCGACGAGGTCCGGTTGCAGGTGCAGGATGCGGCCGCCGTGACGGCGATCACGGCGCGCGGGTGGAAGGCCGTTCGCAGCGCTGTCGTCGATGAAGCACTGCCGCCGAACTGGCTCGGTCTCGGTCTGAAGCCGCCAAGAGATCCGGAACTGCCTTGACAGGCGACTGCCCGGCGAAGCCGCAGCGACCATCGCGCGATGCTGAACGGATGGCCGATCGCGCCAGCCAGAATCGAAACTGTCAGTCGAAAGGTGCAATCTCCCCTGCTACAGTGCGCCAAAGGTTCTTCGATGCGGATCGGCTTTCGCCGGCGATTGCAGAACTCATCGCACCGATGCACCCAGCTCTGCCCGTCGGTATTTCTGATCCCAGGCGCCGGTGCCGCCTTGCCGAGGCGATCCGCCTTCCGCGATGGCCGCATGACTGAGCACCCCGCACGATGGCGGCTGCCGCGTGTGGCCCGCATTGCGGGTACCGCCATCGGCAGCAGCATCGGCCTCTGGGTCCTGCTCGGTTACGCACTGGATGTGCCGGGCATGTGGCGCCCGGTCGCCAACCTGCCTGCCACCCACCCCGGCACGGCGCTGTGCCTGCTGCTGCTCACGATCGCGCTGATGCCCGGCAAGACGACCGGGCTTCCCCGAACGGTCGCTCGAATCGCCGTGGCGGCCGCCCTGTGCCTCGTCTCGATCAGGCTGCTGGTCCCCCTGACGGGCGACCGGCTCTTCAACGCATTGACACCGTTTCGCGGCACGTTCGAAGCGCATCGGCAAGCCACGGGCAACCACATCACGATGCCGCTGAATGTCGCCTGGACGTTGCTGCTGCTGTGCCTTGGCGAAATTGCGCGGCGCATGCGGCAGCCGTTGGTATCGCAGCTCCTGGCTGCGGCTTCACTGGCAGTGCTCTTCGTGGCACTTGTGGGCTACCTTGGCGGGCTGCTGGCCTTCAAGGGCGCCATGGCGCCCTGGACCGTGGCGGGCACGGCATCGCTGGCGCTGGCGCTTCTGCTGGCGACCTCGCGCCGGTCTTTCATGCAGGCCCTGACCGCAGGCTCCGAGCCGGGCCGCCTGGCGCGCCGCCTGCTCGGCAGCACCACGCTGCTGCTGGCACTGGGGGTCTGGCTCATGTCGAGGTGGCTCGGCAACCCGGGCATGCAGCTGCCGCCGGACGGCGTGCTGCTGGTCTACCAAGGCGCCTTCATCATCGCGTTGATCTGGGCCGTGGTCACCATCGTTACCGTGCGCGCCCATGGCGTGGATCGGCTGCGTGGCATTGCCGAACGCCTGACGCGGCGAGCGGCCGACCACGACGCCCTGACGGGGCTGCTCACCCGCAACAAGATGATGGACCTGCGCCGAAGCGGGACGGCAGCCGCGGGCCCGGGTGCGAGCGAGGTGCTGATCGACCTGGACGGTTTCCGGGCGGTCAACGAGGCCTTCGGCCATGAAGAAGGCGACCGCGTGCTGGTCGAGGTGGCGACGCGGCTGCGTGCCGCGGCGAATGGCGCGCCGGTGGGCCGCATCGGCGGCGATGAGTTCGCCATCTATTGCGCGGACCTGAGCCCCGGGGAGGCCGAGCAACTGGGCCACGCGGTCAGCCGCTCGCTGGCCCGGCCTTACGAGGTGCGCGGACGAAGCTTCAGGCTGGTGGCGAGCGTGGGTACCGCGCATGCGCAGAAAGCCGCCGGCGCCAACCTGGCGCAGGCGGCCGACCAGGCCATGTACGTCGCCAAGGCCCGCGGCGGCAACCAGGCCGTGGCGTTCGCGAAAGCCATGCACGACACGCGCCAGCAGGAGGTCGAGCTCGAGCAGGACCTCCACCAGGCCTTGGCCAGCGACGATGAACTCTGGCTGTCGTTCCAGCCCGTGGTGGGCGTGGCCGACCGAAGGATCATGGCCGTGGAGTCGTTGGCAAGGTGGCGTCACCCGCGGCTTGGCGCCGTCCCGCCCGACCGTTTCATTCCGCTGGCTGAACGCAAGGGGTTGATCGCCGCGCTAGGGCGCAAGCTGCTCGGCCTGGCGGTCGACCAGGCGGCGGCCTGGGAGCGGACGGCGCCCGGCCAATGGCCGGTGATCAACCTGAACGTGTCGCCCGCCCAGTTCGCCGCCGGCGATGTGGTGGCCGACCTGCTGGCGCTCCTGGCCCGGCAGGACCTGCCGGCCGGCCGCTTCTGCATCGAGGTGACCGAGGGCGTGTTCGCCGACGCGCACGCGGTCGCCGCGCTGGAGCGCGCGCGCCAGCACGGATTCAAGGTGGCGATGGACGACTTCGGCGTGGGCTACTCGACGCTGTCGCAGCTGCCTCGCATGCCCCTGACGTCGGTGAAGCTGGACCGCAGCTTCATCGTCAATGCCGGCGAGAGCGCGGGCGATGCCGCGGTGTTCCGGTCCATCGTCCAGCTCGCGCACGCGCTGGGGCTGCTGGTGGTCGCCGAGGGCGTGGAAACGCAGGAACAGTTCGACCTGGCCGCCAGTTGCGGTTGCGACGGGGTCCAGGGTTACTTCATCGCGCGCCCGATGGCGCCACCGGACTTCGACCGATGGCGAACCGACGCCGCCACTGCTTGATCTGGCGCAACGCGCCGCGCCCACGGGCTGCCTAAGCTGGCACCTCACACCCGAAAGGCGCTTTCATGTTCAAGCACATCCTCGTCGCCACCGATGGCTCCACGCTCTCGAAGAAGGCGGTCAAGGCCGCCGTTGCGCTGGCGGCCGGCAACGGCGCCGAGCTGGTGGCGCTGACCGTCGTGCCGCGCTACCCACAGAGCTACCTGGAGGGCGCGATGACCTTCTCGCCCGACGACATCGGCCGCGTCGAGAAGCAATGGGCCGACAAGGCGCAGGCGATGCTCGACGCCGTCCGCGAGCGCGCGCAGGCCAGCGGCGTGCAGGTGAAGACCGCGCGCATCAGCTCCGACCTGGTGGCCGAATCGATCATCGCGGCCGCGAAGAAGCACGGCAGCGACCTGATCGTGATGGCCTCCCACGGGCGCAAGGGCCTCAAGCGCCTGTTGCTGGGCAGCGAGACGCAGCATGTGCTGACGCACTCGGCACTGCCGGTGCTGGTGCTGCGCTGACGCACTGACTCGCTGAGGCACTGGCGCACTGGCGCACCGGCAAGCTGGCGCGTCCGCGCGCCTCAGTCCGGCTGCGCCTCGAACCAGTCGCGCGCCGAGTGCCCCTGGTCGGGCCCCAGCATCGAGAAGCCGCCGTCGACCGGAATGTCCGCGCCGGTCACGAAGCGTGCCGCGTCCGAGCACAGAAACAGCACCACCTGCGCCACGTCGTCGCCGTCGCCCACGCGGCCCAGCGGGTGCATCGGCGCGCCGACGCGGTCGGCGAGTGCGCGGTCGGCGCCGGCCATGCGCGACAGGGCGTCCGACCAGGTCCACCCCGGCGACACCGAGTTCACCCGCACGCCGCGCGGCGCCAGGCTGGCGGCCTGGTTGCGCGTGAGCTGCAGGATGGCGGCCTTGGCCGCCGGGTAGAGCGCCCTGCCCGCCGTGCCGAACTTGCCGCCCACGCTGCCCATGTTCACGATGGCGCCACGCTGCGCCGCCAGCGCGTCGGCGGTCTTCTGCACCAGCATCGCGCCGGAAACCAGGTTGACGTTCAGCGCGCTCAGCCACTCGCCGCGCGCAGCGGCCAGGCCGGCGTCGCCATAGACCACCGCGTTGTTGACCAGGAAGTCGATGCGCCCCTCCACCCGCAGCACGTCGGCCACCAGCGCGTCGAGCGCGTCGTCGCTGGCGATGTCGCAGGCCACGAAGCGGCAGCGCGGCCCCAGTTCGGCGGCCAGCGCCTGGCCGCGCGGCACGTCGATGTCCACCGCCAGCACGCGCGCGCCGGCCTGCACCAACGCGCGAACGATGGCGCTGCCGAGCATGGCGGCCGCGCCGGTGACGACGGCGACCTTGTCTTGCAACTTCATGGCGGGCCCTTCATTTGAGTGACCGCATCATCCACGCGAATCACGTGCGCCAGCATCGCCAGGGTTTCCAGGCTGGCCGCATGCAGGTGCGCCTGCGCGGTGCTGCAGGCGTCGGCCACCACCGCCACGTCGTAGCCCAGGTCGCTCGCATGGCGCGCGCCATGCTCGACCACATGGTTGGTCGCGATGCCCGCCACATAAAGCCGGCCCGCGCCGGTGGCGCGCACCGCCTCCTCGAGCCCGCTGGCCCAGAAAGGGTTGTTGCGCTTGTGGGTGACCACGGCTTCGCCCGAAACCGGCGCCAGCTCGGCGTAGAACTCGGCGCCCCAGCTGCCGTCCTGCACGGCACCGGTCTCGGCCACGCGGCGAAACAGCGTGCAGTTGCTCAGGCAGTCCGCATAGCCGGGCGCAAAGGCGATGCGCACGAAGATCACCGGCACCCCGTTCGCCCGTGCGGCCGCGATCAGGCGCGCGGCCGAGGCAATGAGCCGCGGGCGCGCCGGGTCGTCGGCGGCCACGCCCACGCGCACCTTGCCGTCGACGTGCAGCACGTCGTTCTGGTAGTGCATGGCCAGCAGCGCGGCCTTCACATGAACACCTGCAGGGCTTCGTGCGGTGCGTCGCAGTTGACGAGGTCGATGCGCTTGGTCTGGATGCGAAAGCCGCCGCCGGCCTGTTCCGCCTTGCGCAAGGTGTGCAGCACGCTGCCGCCGAACACACGCTGCTCGGTCTTGCGCCACTCCAGCAGCATGAAGGTCGAGCGCACCGTGCAGCCTGCTTCGTCGCGCGATTCGAGCGCGATGTTGCCGACCACGTGCACGGTGCGCGTCACGGGCTGCTGCGAATAGGCGCGGGCCTGCTCGAGCCGGCGTGCGCGCATGGAGCGCAGCAGCGCGTCTTCGCAGAACAGCGAGGCATGGTTGAGGTGGTCGGTCTGGCCGTGCACCAGCGGCACCCAGTACAGCCCGTCGGGCGTGAAGAGCTTCTGCCATTCGTCCCAGCGGTGCTCGTCGAGCAGGCGCGCCTCGTGGTGCAAGAACTGCGTGACGTCCTGCTGCTCTTGCCAGTCGATGAAGTTCATGCCTTGTCTCCCGCCGGGGCATCCGCACCCGCACCCGCACCCATGTACGAAGCCCAGGCCGCGAACATGTTGCGCGACGGCATCTCGCTGTTGCCGTTGGAGGCGCGCCCGCCCGGCAGCGGCTGGTCGCGCCCGGCCGCGCGGTGCATGCTGACCCAGTCGCCGCCTTCGCTGCCCAGGCCTTCCTGCACGCGGTTGTAGGCCTCCAGGTCGTCGGGCATCACGTTGGACGAGGGCGAATTGACGATGTTGGTGTACTTCAGCGTGCGCTGGAAGGTGGCCTCCGGCGCGCCCTTCAGGCGGAAGCTGAAGATCTCGACCAGCGTGCGGTCCACCGACAGCGGCCGTATCACCCGTATCTGCTGGAACGAGGTGTGCGGCGAACAGCTCGGGTAGACGATGGTGTTGTGCCGGTTCACGCGCAGGATTTCTTCGGCGCGCTGTGCGCCGTGCGCGGCCTCCAGCGAGGCCACGTAGGCCAGGCTCACCGGATCGGTTGGCGGCACGAAGATGCCTTCCATGAAGCCGTGGCCGTTGTCGTAGCCCTTCAGCTCCAGCTTTTCCCAGAAGTCCAGCGGCTCGCCGTTGCCGTCGACGATCACCACCTCGAAGGGCTTGGGCGTGCCCGCCGGCATGGCCTCGTACTCTTCCTTGGCCGCGCGCCACGACGACTCGTGCGTGGCCACCGCGTGGATGGTGTCGTGCAGGTTCTCGAAGAAGATCTTCCAGTTGTTGCGCTGGATCACGCGCTGAACGCCGCCGGCCACCTCCACCTCGCCCTCGGGCGCGCGGTCGCAGAAGTTGTCGAGCGAGGTGGCCACGCCGCCCAAAAAGTCTTTCAGCTCGGGGCCTTCGGCCGCGAGGCTCGCGAACACGAAGCCGCGGTGCGTGGCCACGCGCGCCACCTTGCGCACGCCGTACTGCGGGTCTTTCAGGTCGAGCGCGGTGTCTTCGTAGCCGCTGCGCAGCGGCACCGAGAGCAGGCTGCCGTCGCACTTGAAGGTCCAGCCGTGGTACAGGCAGCGCAAGAACTTGCCCGCGCTGCCGCTGCCGTCGGGCACGATCTTGGCGCCCTTGTGCGGGCAGCGGTTGAACAGCACGTGCACGGCGCCGTCGGTGTGCCGCAGCATCACCACGGGCTCGCGGCCCAGCCGGGTGGTGAAGTAGTCGCCGGGCTTGGGCACTTGGCTCTCGTGGCCGACGTAGAGCCAGGCCTGGCCGAAGACGCGGTCCATCTCCAGCTCGAAGATGGCGGGGTCGGTGTAGACGCGCTTGTGCACGCGGTCGGGCTGCACGAGCGTGCTCGGATCGATGGTCATGGGTGGGTCTCCTGAAGCCTTGTCGTCAGATGTCGAGCACCAGGTGCGCGGTCTTCGCGCGCGACACGCAGGTGCAAAGGGTCTTGCCGCTCGCCTTTTCGCGGGCGCTGAGGTTGTGGTCGCGGTGGTCGGGCACGCCCTCCACCACGTCGACGGCGCACACGCCGCAGTCGCCCTGGCGGCAGTCGTACAGCGGGTCGAGCCCCGCGGCGATGAGCACGTCGAGCAGGCTGCGGTCCGGCGGCACGGTCAGCGTCCGGCCCGAGCGCAGGGTGCGCACCTCGAAGGCCGCATCGCCGGCCTGTTCGAGCGCGCCCGCGAAGAGTTCGAAGTGCACGTGGTCGCCGGGCCAGCCGAGGGTGCGGGCGGTGTCCACCACGGCCTGCACCAGGCCGCGCGGGCCGCACACGTGCAGGTGGCGCCCGGGCGCCGGTGCGGCCAGCAGCGTGCGCAGGTCGAGCCCGCGCGCAGGGTCGCCGCCGTCGTGCACCACGGTGCCGCCGAGCGCGCGCACTTCCGCCAGATAGGCCGTGGCGTCTTCGCTGCGCGTGGCGTAGAACAAGTCGAAGGGCCTGTTTTCGGCCACGAGCGACCGCGCCATGCACAGCAGCGGCGTGATGCCGATGCCGCCCGCCACCAGCAACGGCGGCGCGCTGCCCGCGTGCAGCGCGAAGTCGTTGCGCGGCGGGTGGGCGGCCAGCACCGCGCCGGCGGCCAGCCCGTGCATCCAGGCCGAGCCGCCCGCCCCCTGCGGTTCGTGCAGCACCGCGATCTCGTAGCCCTGCGCGCCGTCGTGCGGTTTCACCAGCGAATACGCGCGCTGCCCGGTTCGCCCGTTGGGCTGCATCACCTGCACACCCAGGTGCGCACCCGGCGCGAACGGCGGCAGGGGCGCACCGTTCGCGCTGCGGAGCACGAAGGCCTTGATGGCCGGGGTGAGCGGCGTGACCGACGCGACGACCAGTTCCAGCATGTGCGGAGCGCCCGTCATCCCAGCGGCAGCGCCGGGTCGGCGATGGTCAGCGCGGTCGATTTCGCCCAGCGCGGCATCAGCGTGTTCGACGGCAGCGTCTCGTCCACCAGCTTGCGCGCGGTCTCCACGCCGGCCACGGGCAGGCCCTTGGCGTCGAGCAGGCCGATCTGCACCAGCACGCTGGCCTGGTCCCAGTAGATGTGCTCGTGAAAAAGCTTGTCGCCGCGAAACTTCACGATGGCCACCAGCGGAATCTCCACCGCCTTGCCGGTGGGTGCGATGCCCGGGAGCATCCAGTCGATCTCCACCGTGTGGGTGAAGCAGAACAGCATTTCGTCGACGATCTGCGTCGCGCCCACGGTGCGCGAGATGGGCGTGAGCCGCGTGTCCGGCGGCGTGGTCGGAATGAAGTGGTGCTTGTAGAAGCGCGACAGCTCCTTCGCGCCCACGCCGCCGGTCATGGTCGGAATGTGGTTGACGTAGGGCTCGCTCACCATCGTGGCCATGGTGGCGACCACGTCGCGCGTGGCGAACTCGTACTCGCAGTGCTTGTCCCACAGCGCCGACAGGTCGTAGACCGGGCCGATCGCTTCCTTGAACAGCGCCATGGAGCGCTGGTGCGCCATGAGCGTGGAAGGCTTGTCGAAATGGTCGCCGCCGGTGCGCGCGAAGGCGTGGTCGACGCCGGGGTACACATACATCTGCGCGCCGGGCTTGCCGGCAAAGGCCTCGAGCACCTGGGCACGCGCCTCGGACGGGCAGAACTGGTCGAGTTCCGCGAAGTGCAAGGCGATCGGGCATTCGATCTTCGGTACCAGGTCGAGCGCACCCTCGATGCCCACGCCGTAGTAGCCCACCGCCGCATCCACGCCCGAATGCGCCGCCGCCAGGAAGGCCAGCTTGCCGCCCAGGCAAAAGCCCAGCGCGCCGACCTTTCCGGTGCACGCCGGGTGCGCGCGCAGGGCCTGCACGCTGGCCGTGACGTCCGCAATGCCGGCGTCGATGTCGAACTTCTGGAAGAAGCCGAAGGCGCGCTGCCAGTCTTCGGGCGAATAGCCCAGCTCGACGTTGGGCTCCATGCGCCAGAACAGATCGGGGGCGAGCACCACGTAGCCTTCCTGCGCGTAGAGGTCGGCGACCTCGCGCACGTAGTCGTTGATGCCGAAGATCTCCTGGCACAGCACGATGCCGGGACCGCGCCCCGAGGCAGGCAAGGCCAGGTAGCCGCGGAAAGTCTGCGAGCCGTCTCCGGCCGGAATGTCGATGTAGTTGCTCATCGTGGTGTCTCTGGAGTGGTGGGGTTCGGCGGCGATTCTGTGGACCGCCCGCCCCTGCTGTCTGTCCATTTCGTGCAGCCA
This sequence comes from Variovorax sp. AC103, assembly GCF_979254005.1. Lineage (NCBI taxonomy): Bacteria > Pseudomonadati > Pseudomonadota > Betaproteobacteria > Burkholderiales > Comamonadaceae > Variovorax > Variovorax sp. AC103. Next base: position 146,924 of record NZ_CEEDFC010000005.1, read on the forward strand.
CCCTCGCTGCACGAAACGGATAGCGGCGTGCCGCGGCGGCCCACAGACTGCGGCCTGCATCGCACCCCACGTTCAACGAATTTCCCCTACCGAGGAGCTTGTCCACCATGTCGCAGGAATTCCCCAGAACCGCCCTGTGCGCGCTCGCCGTCATGGCTTGCGCGCTGGCATTGCCCACGCTGGCCCAGGCGCAGGCACAGACCGTGAAGGTCGGCCTCGCCATGGACCTCTCGGGCCCGTTCGCCGTCGGCGGCGCCGAGGCCAAGGCCGGCTTCGCCGTGGCGATGAAGCAGCTGGGCGGCAAGCTCGGCGGCGTGCCGGTCGAGTACGTGGAGGCCGACACCGCCGGCAACCCCGAAACCGCGCGCCAGGCGGTCGACCGCATGCTCATGCGCGACAGGATCGACCTGTTCACCGGCCCGGTCGGCTCCTCGGTCGCACTGGCGGTGGGCCCGCCGCTCTTCGCAGCCAAGGTGCCCTACCTGTCGAGCAACACGGGCCCGAGCGACTACTCGGGGGCGCGCTGCAACCCGTACTTCTTCGGCGCCTCCTACCCCAACGACGCGTACCACGAGGCGGCCGGCAAGTTCGCCTCCGACAAGGCGTTCAAGAAGGTGGCGCTCATTGCGCCCAGCTACCCCGGGGGCAAGGACGCGATCACCGGCTTCAAGCGCACCTTCAAGGGCACGGTGGGCGACGAGCTCTACACCAAGCTGGGCCAGCTCGACTACTCGGCGGAGCTGGCGCAGATTCGCGCGTCCAAGCCCGACGCGCTCTACTTCTTCCTGCCCGGCGCCATGGGCGTGAGCTTCATCAAGCAGTTCGTGGGCGCGGGGCTGTCGAAGGACGTGGCGCTGATCTCCACCGCCTTCTCGGCCGACGAGGACATGATTCCCGCGGTCGGCGAGCCGATGCTCGGCCTGTTCAACACCGCGCACTGGTCCTTCGACCTCGACAACCCGGCCAACCAGCGCTTCGTGGCGGCCTTTCGCGAGCAGAACAACGGACGCAACCCGTCGTTCTACGCGGGCCAGGCCTACGACGTGCTGATGGCCATGGACGCGGCAGTGCGCGACGTGGGCGGCAAGGTGGCCGACCGCCCCGCGCTGCTGAAGGCGATCAAGGCGGCCAACTACAAGTCGGTGCGCGGCGACTTCCGCTACGGCGCGAACAACTTCCCCATTCAGAACTACTACCTGCGCGTGATCGGCAAGGACGCCAGCGGGCGAATCTCGAACAAGGTGATCGGCACCGTGCTGCAGAACTACCAGGACACCTCGGCCGCGCAGTGCCGGATGAAGTCCTGAGCGCTTCGGCGCCGGTTGCGCGCCGGGCGCTGCGCCGTCAGTGCCTGGCGACCGATGTGCGCGCGGCACCCGACGAGGTGTCGCGCGGCAGCTGCCCGAAGCGCTCGCGGTAGCAGGCGGCAAAGCGGCTCAGGTGCGAGAAGCCGCAGTTGAGGGCCACCTCGGTCACGCTGGCGCCGTCGTTGCGCGCCAGCTGCGCGTGCGCGGCGTCCAGCCGCATGTTGCGCAGCACCTCGCCGGGCGACAGCTCCCGGTAGCGCCTGAACAGCAGGGCCAGGCCGCGGCGCGTCAGGCCCACGGCCTGCGCCACGTCTTCGAGCGCGATCGGCGTGTCGAGCCGCTCGCGCATGAACTCCTCGGCCCGGCGCAGCTGCCGCAGGCCGGCTTCTTCGGAGCCGCGCCGCACCGCGGCGTGCCGCTGCAGCACCGAATTCGGCCGGTGGCACAGCAGGTAGAGCATCAGGTTGTCTTCGCAGTGCGCGAGCCATCGCGGGTCGTAGGCCTCGAAGTCGCTCGAAGGCAACAGCGACGCCAGGCCCGCCACCATGCGGCACCACTGCGTACCGGCGGCGTCGTCCAGGCGAAAGGGCATCTCGAAATCGATCTCGCCCACGGCGTCGGTGCCGCGCAGGGCGAAGGCATGGCGCGCCACCTCCTGCAAGCGGCTGAGTTCGATCTTCAGCATCAGCTGTTCGCAGTCGGCATGCCAGCGCAGCCGCACCGGCTTGTGCGCGGAAATGACCGCGCCCTGGCCGGGATGGATCTGCAGCGTCTGCCCGCCGGTGTGGATGTCGGCATGGCCGCGCAGCGGCATCTGCACCAGCACGAAGTTGCCGAGCGCATCGGGCTCGATGTCGACGTCGCAGCCATAGCGCAGGATGCACAAGGACAGTGCGCTCAGCTCGGCGCGGCAGAAGACGGCGTCGACGTCGCCGCGCCCCCATACGCTGCGGTGCGGCTTGAGCTCGCGGGACACGCGCGCATGGGTCTCGTCCGCCTCGCGCGAGCGGAAGACCTCGCGTCCGTACAAGGGGGAAAGCTGCTGGCTCGACCATGCGTCCATGGACACTCCTGCGGATCAAGGTGGGGGAAGCGACTCTGGGGTCGATGCCGGAATCTACGTCCGTGCGCCGCCCGCCGCCATGGGGGTTGCCCGGGCGGCAAGGCCCCTGCCGCAAGAAGCTTGCCCGCGCTGCCGGAGATGTGCCGGCAACGGGGAAATCGCAGCGGTCAGGCCGGTTCGTCGCGCTGGTTCAAGTGCATGCGCCCCAGCCCTCTCGTGCGTTTTTCACGTTCTCCGGGGCGGATCGCTGTGTCGACAGGCTGTTGACCATTGTTTGCAAGGGTGCGCAAGCCACGGGCCGCAGACTTCCGGCCCGTCGTTCATCACACAGGCTCAACGCATGCACCCGTCCCCGTCCTCCTGCAGTCTCCCGACTGCCCATTCGTCCGATCGACCGATGTTCCTGGCCCCGCAAGGCGGTCGTCGACCCCTTCGAAGCCGGGGTCGCGCGGCATGAGCGCGCTTCTGCTCATCCAGTCCCATGACAAATGGCGCAAGGGCATCGGCGGTGCGCCGGCCGGCGTGGCAGGCCAGAGCGACGGCAACGCCTATGCGGGGCTGGACCTGAACCTGATCACCTTCACCGCCAGCACGTTCAGCGGCAGCAGTTTCATTGCGACCTCGCTGCAAGACGCCGTGTGGACCGGCTGCCAGTTCAGCGGCTGTTCGTTCCGGCAATGCGACATGCGGCGCATTGCCATCAGCGGGTGCACTTTCGTCAATTGCACCTTCGCCGGCACGCAGCTCGACGCCAGCAGGCTCGGCAACTGCTCGTTCAGCCAGTGCAACTGGACAGACCTGAGTTTCGACGCCAGCACCTGGACGCAGGTGAACCTGCGCGACTGCACCGGCGAACGAGTGAACGCGACCGGCCTGCAGGGCGAACAGGTCGACTTCACCGGAAGCCAGTTCCAGGACATGCACCTGAGCGACGCGCGAATCAACTGACCGATGAAGCCGGAGCCGACCGCCGGCCCGTGCCACGCGGCCATCCCGCTGCACGGCGGCGCATCGGCATGACCGAGGAATACGCGGTTGGCCGCTGCATGACCCCGGGGCCGCTCAAAGCCTGGCAGCCACCACCTGCCGCACCGCATCGATCAGGGCCCTGGCGGCCGGCGACGCCAGCGCGCCCTTGCGCTGCGTGATGCCAATGCGCCGCCGGGTGCTCTCCAGCGGATGGTTCAGCACCACCAGCGCGCCGGTGTCGATCTCGTAGTGCAGCTGGTGCGCCGACATGGCGGTCACCATGTCGCTTTGCAGCAGCAGGCCGCGCAACAGGGCCAGGTCGCCTGTTTCCACCGTGGGCACGGGGGCCGCACGGCCCGCTTCGCGGAAGGCGCGCTCCAGCAACTCGCGCGACGGGGAGCCGGGGCGCGACAGCACCCATTGGGCCCGCTGCAGGGCCGCCCGCCCGATGCGCGGCAGCCCGGCCAGCGGATGGCCGGCGCGCACGATGAGCGAGATGCGGTCTTCGAACAGCGACTCCTGCACCAGGTCCCTGGCCTCTTCCGGCGGGCGCAGCGCGCCGATGATGAAGTCGATGTCGCCGCTGCGCAGCGCGGCGGCCAGCGCTTCGTACGGACTTTCAACGGTGCTCACATGCAGCCGCGGGTGCCGCGCCACCAGCGCCGCGATGGCCGACGGCAGGATCAGCGTGCGCGACAGCGGCAGCGCGCCCACCGCCACACGGCCCTCGACCGCGCCGCGCAAGGCCGCGAGGTCCGGCCCGATGCTGCGCAGCTCGGCCAGCGCGCGCTTGCAGCGAAAGGCCAGCAGGCTGCCCGCGCGCGTGGGCGTGACGCCGCGCGCCGTGCGTGTGAACAGCGTGCGGCCGGTGCGCGACTCCAGCTCGCGCACCAGCGCACTGAGGGCCGGCTGTGTCACACCGAAGGCGGCGGCCACCGCGGGCATGTTGTGCAGCTCCGACAGGCTGGCGAACAACGCAAGCCGGCGCGCACTGAACATCGACGCCAGCAGGCTGCGCGCCTCGATGGCCTGTGTCGGCGCCGCGGCGTCGCTGCCCGCGAGCTCCAGGCAGGCCGCCGCGAACTCCTGCTCCACCCGCTGGGCGCGCACACGCACGGCCTCGCCGTAGACGTTCATCAGCATGCCGCGGGCCTTGCGCTCGAACAGCGACACGCCCAGGCATGCCTCCAGTTCCGCCACCGCACGGGTCACCGCCGAGGCGACGCGAAACAGGGCGTCCCCCGCCTGCGTGACGCTGCCGGCGGCGGCCACGGCCGAGAAGGCCTGGAGATGCCGCAGGTTGAGCTGCAATGCACCGCCCGCGTTGGTCGCCTTTTCGGTGTCGATAAGTTTCTTTGCCGCCATGCAGCGATTCTGCCGATCAGTGACAGATGCCATTCGCTCATTCAGGGGCAAGGGTTAACCCGGTATCGATAAACAAATGAGAACGCAGTGCGCGTGGAACTCAACCCGCCGGAGGCGCTGCGCGCTCACACTGGCCGCATGCCTTGCGAACCCTCCCCCGACCTGATTTCGCTGCCCTGCACATGGATGCGCGGCGGCACGTCGAAGGCGGCCTTCTTCCACGCGAAAGACCTGCCCGGCGAGCCCGCCGAAAGGGACGCCCTCATCCTCGCCGCCATGGGCCACACCGAGCCTCGGCAGATCGACGGCATCGGCGGCGGGCATCCGCTGACCACCAAGGTCGCGATCGTCTCGCCGTCCACCGACCCGCGCGCCGATGTGGACTACCTCTTCGGCCAGGTCGTGGCCACCGAGTCGCGCATCGACTACGCGCCGACCTGCGGCAACATCCTCTCGGCGGTCGGCCCCTTCGCGCTGGACGAGGGCCTGGTGCCGGCGCAGGACGGCCAGTCGGTGGTGCGCATCCGCATGGTGAACACGGCGTCGTATTGCGATGCGGTGGTGCAGACGCCCGGCGGCCGCGTGCGCTACAGCGGCGACACGGCCATCAGCGGCGTGCCCGGGCACGGCGCCCCGGTGGAGCTGCGCTTCTCCGACATCCTCGGGTCCAGCTGCGGCGCACTGCTGCCCACGGGTGAGGCGCGCGAACGCATCGACGGCGTCGAGGTGACCTGCATCGACAATGGCATGCCGGTGGTGCTGATGCGCGCGGCCGACCTCGGCGCCACCGGGCGCGAGACGCCGGCCGAACTCGACGCCCATGCGGCGCTGAAGGCGCGCATCGAATCGATCCGCCTGCAGGCCGGGGAGCGCATGGGCCTGGGCGACGTCAGCACCAAGGTGGTGCCCAAGATGACGCTGGTCTCGGCCGCGCTGGCCGGCGGCACGCTGAACACGCGCACCTTCATTCCGCGCAAATGCCATGACGCCATCGGCGTGCTGGGTGCGGTGTCGGTGGCGTCGGCCTGCGTGGTGCCGGGCACCGTGATGGAAGGGCTGTGCGTCATCGCACCCGATGCAGCGCCCAGCCCTGCGCAACGCCTGCACGACCTGTCGGTGGAACATCCCACCGGCGAATTCACCGTGCGCCTGCTGATGGACGCGAGCGGCTGCGGCATCGCCGGCGCCGCGCTGCTGCGCACCGCGCGGCCGCTGTTCCGAGGACACGTCCTGGTGCCCGGCGCAGCCCACCATTCAACCCCTACGGAGACCCCGTGATCATCGATTGCCACGGCCACTACACGACCGCCCCCGCCGCGCTGGAAACATGGCGCAAGCGCCAGATCGCCAGCCTGGGCAACCCGGGCGAAGCGCCCTCTGCCGCCTCATTGCGCATCAGCGACGACGAGCTGCGCGAATCCATCGAGCAGAACCAGCTGCACAAGATGCGCGAGCGCGGCAGCGACCTGACCATCTTCTCGCCGCGTGCCAGCTTCATGGCGCACCACATCGGCGGCTTCGAGACCAGCGCCACCTGGGCCGCCCTCTGCAACGAGCTGTGCCACCGCGTGGCGCAGCTGTTTCCCGACCACTTCGTGGGCGCCGCCATGCTGCCACAGTCGCCGGGCGTGGACCCGCGCACCTGCATTCCCGAACTGGAACGCTGCGTGCAGGACTACGGCTTCGTCGGCATCAACCTGAACCCCGACCCGTCGGGCGGGCACTGGACCTCGCCGCCGCTGTCCGACCGCCACTGGTACCCGCTGTACGAAAAGATGGTGGAACACGACATTCCGGCCATGGTGCACGTGAGCACCAGCTGCAACGACTGCTTCCACACCACCGGCGCGCACTACCTGAACGCGGACACCACCGCCTTCATGCAGTGCCTGAGCTCCGACCTGTTCACCGACTTCCCCACGCTGCGCTTCGTGATTCCGCACGGCGGCGGCGCGGTGCCCTACCACTGGGGGCGCTTCAGGGGCCTGGCACAGGAGATGAAGAAGCCGCTGCTCAAAGACCACCTGCTGCACAACATCTTCTTCGACACCTGCGTGTACCACCAGCCGGGCATCGACCTGCTCACGCGCGTGATTCCGGTCGACAACATCCTGTTTGCGAGCGAAATGATCGGCGCGGTGCGCGGCATCGACCCCGAGACCGGTTTCCCCTACGACGACACGCGCCGCTACATCGACGCCGCCACCACGCTGGACGCCGCCGCGCGCCACCAGATCTACGAAGGCAACGCGCGCCGCGTCTACCCGCGGCTGGACCGCGCACTCCAAGCCAAGGGCCTCTGACATGACCACGACTTCCAACCTTCAACAGCTCGGCGTCGTGCATCGCACCATCGAGCGCGCCGACCCGGCCGCCGTCGAGAAGCTCTCGCGCTTCGGCGTGTCTACCGTGCACGAGGCACTGGGCCGGCTCGGGCTGATGCAGCCGCGCATCCGCCCGATCCACCCCGACGCACGCTTCTGCGGCCCGGCCGTCACCGTGCTGCTGCAGCCCGGCGACAACTGGATGCTGCATGTGGCGGCCGAGCAGATCCGCCCCGGCGACGTGGTGGTGGCCGCCTGCACCAGCGACAGCACCGACGGTTTCTTCGGCGACCTGCTCGCTACCTCTTTCAAGGCGCGCGGCTGCATGGGCCTGGTGATCGACGGCGGCGTGCGCGACGTGCGCGACCTCCACGCGATGAACTTCCCGGTGTTCAGCCGCGCCATCCACGCCAAGGGCACCATCAAGGCCACGCTCGGCTCGGTCAACGTGCCGGTGGTGTGCGCGGGCGCGCTGGTGCACCCGGGCGACGTGATCGTGGCCGACATCGACGGCGTGGTGGTGGTGCCGGCCGCGCGCGCGCAGGAGGTGGCCGATGCGGCCGAGGCCCGCGAAGCCAACGAGACCACCAAGCGCGCGCGCTTCGCGGCAGGCGAGCTCGGGCTGGACATGTACGGCATGCGCGAGCCGCTGGCCAAGGCCGGACTGCGCTACGTCGACTGAAGCCCAGGCACAGGACACACACCATGGCTCGCATCATCGGCGCCGTCGCGTGCTCGCACACGCCCACCATCGGCTTTGCCTACGACAGGAACAAGCAGCAGGACCCGGTGTGGGCGCCGATCTTCGAGGCCTTCGCGCCGGCGCGGCGCTGGCTGGAGGACAACAAGCCCGACGCGCTGTTCTTCATCTACAACGACCACGTCAGCTCGTTCTTCTTCGACCACTACTCGGCGTTCTCGCTCGGCGTGGGCGCGCAGCATGCGGTGGCCGACGAAGGCGGCGGCGCGCGCGACCTGCCCGCGCTGGCGGGCCATCCGGCGCTGGCGCAGCACATCGGGCGCTCGCTGGTGGCGGACGAGTTCGACATGTCCTTCTTCCAGGACCGCGCGCTGGACCACGGCGTGTTCTCGCCGCTGTCGCTGCTGTGCGCGCACGCGCCCGCGTGGCCGGTGCCGGTGATTCCGCTGCAGGTGGGCGTGCTGCAGTCGCCCGTGCCCTCGGCGCGGCGCTGCTGGCGCCTGGGGCAGGCGCTGCGCCGCGCCATCGAAAGCTACCCCGAAGACCTGAAGGTGGCCATCGTGGCCACCGGCGGGCTGTCGCACCAGGTGCACGGCGAGCGCGCGGGCTTCAACAACCCCGCCTGGGACGCGCAGTTCCTGGACCTGGTCGAGAACGACCCGGTGCGCCTGACCGAGATGACCCAGGCCGAGCTGGCCACGCTGGGCGGCATGGAAGGCGCCGAAGTGATCATGTGGCTGGTGATGCGCGGCGCGCTGTCGTCGAACGTGCGCAAGACGCACCAGAGCTATTACCTGCCGTCGATGACCGGCATTGCCACCGCCATCTACGAGAACCTGGCGAGCCCGCCGGTGGCGGGCGAGGTGCAGCGGCACCGCCGCCACATGGACGAACAACTGGCCGGCGTCGAGGCGCTGGAGGGCAGCTACCCCTTCACGCTGGAGACCAGCGTGCGTGCCTACCGGCTCAACAAGTTCCTGCATGGCATGACGCGGCCGGCCCACCGCACGGCCTTCCTGGCGGACGAGGAATCCGCCTTCGAGGCGGCCGCGCTCACGCCGCAGGAACGCGAACTGGTGCGCCGGCGCGACTGGCGCGGCCTCATTCACTACGGCGTGATCTTCTTCATGCTGGAGAAGCTGGGCGCGGTGCTGGGCGTGTCGAACCTGCACATCTACGCCGCCATGCGCGGCCAGTCGCTCGAAGACTTCCAGCAGACGCGCAATGCGCCCGGCGCGCTGTATTCGGTGGCCGGCAAGGACGCGGCACCCCAGGCATGGGACAAGGCCCCTACAACGCCGGCCCGTTGAACACACGACACACAAGGAAACCGACCATGAGACAACTTCTTCGCACCGCCGCATGCGCCCTCGCCGGCCTGCTGGCAATCTGCGCCCTGAACACGGCGGCAGCCGCCGACGCCTACCCCTCGAAGCCGGTGAAGATCCTCGTCGGCTACAGCGCCGGCGGCGCGGTCGACGCCATCGCGCGCTCGGTCGGCCAGCGCATGACAGCCACGCTGGGCCAACCCGTCATCGTGGAGAACAAGCCCGGCGCGGGCACCAACATCGCGGTGAAGGCGCTGACCAGCGCCGCGCCCGACGGCTACACGCTGCTGCTGGCGGCCAACGCGCTGGCGGTGAACCCCTCGCTGTTCGAGCCCGCGCCCTACGACCTGGACCGCGACATCGCACCGGTGGCGCTGGTCGGGCGCGTGCCGGTGGTGTTCACCGTGCGCGAAGGCTCGGCCATCAAGACCGTGGCCGAACTGGTGGCCGCCGCCAAGGCCAAGCCGGGCAACGTGACGGTTGCCACGCCGGGCAACGGCTCGACGCCGCACCTGGCGATGGAACTCTTCCAGCACACCGCCGGCCTGCAGTTGCGCCATGTGCCCTACAAGGGCGGCGCGCAGGCGATCACCGATGTGCTCGGCGGGCATGTGGACGTGGTCGCGGTCAACGCGCTGGAGGTGTTGCCTCTGGTCAAGGCCGGCAAGCTGCGCGTGCTGGCGGTGATGAGTGCCGAGCGCTCCGCCGTGCTGCCCGGCGTGCCGACGGTGGCGGAGTCGGGCTACCCCGGCTTCGAGGCCAGCGTGTGGTACGGCTTCGTGGCACCGGCCGGTACGCCCAAGCCCGTGCTGGCGGCGGTGCACGACGCGGTGCAGAAGGCGCTGGCCTCGACCGAGGTGCGCGAACAACTGGCCGCGGCGGGCGGCGTGACGCTGGCCGGTCCGCCGGAGCAGTTCGCCAGGTTGCTCAAGAGCGACGCGGCGCGCTACGGCAAGTTGATTCGCGACGCCGGCATCAAGCTCGACTGACAGCCGGCAGGCCGTTCACAGAAAAGAAGAACCGGGAGGCGCGGGCCGTGCTCAGCCGCCGAAGAACGTCACCAGCCGCGCGCTGACCTCGTCGGCGCGCTCGTACTGCGCCCAGTGCCCGGCGCCGTCGATCACCGCGCCCTCGCGGTGCGGCCCTTCGGCCACCAGCTGCGCCACCAGCGGGCGCGGGTCGGCGGTGACGTCGTATTCGCCCCAGAGCAGCAGCGTGGGCAGACCGAGTGCATCCAGTGCCTGCTGCAGGCCGCCCGACTGCGACACCTCCTTGCTGCGAAAGCGCGTGCCGTGGCATGAGACGTCGTGGATCTCGAAGGCCAGCGCGTCGATGGCGGCGGGGTCGTGCAGCATCAGCGCGGCCAGGTTGTTCAGCAGGGCGGCGCGTTCCGCCTCGCGGTCGGGCGCGGCGCGCCAGTTGATCATCTGCGCCGTCACGCGGCGCATCGTGCCGTGGCCGCCGCTGCCCACGAGCGCCAGGCGGCGAACGGCGCCGCGCTGCACCGCGAAGCGTGCGGCCGTCAGGCCTCCGAAGGAAAAGCCGCCCAGGTCGATGGGCGTGCCCGCGCCGATGAGCTGGTCCAGCGTGCCGCCCAGCGCGGCCAGCAAGGGCGGCAGCGAGTCTTCGCCGGGTGCCACGCGCGGCGGCGTGCCGGACTCGTTGAAGCCCGGCATGTCGGGCAGCCACAGCGTGCGGCGGGCCGACAAGGCCTGCGCGTTTCGCAGCCAGTGCATCCAGCTGCCGTGGCCGCCGTGCAGCAGCACCAGCGGTGGGCGGGCGGTGTCGGTGCCGAAGCGGCGCCAGCGCACGCGCACGCCCTCGTGCACCGGGTCGTGGTGGGTGGACAGCGCGTCGATGCGCGCGATGGCCTCGCGGGCCTCTTCGCTGCGTTGCGCGGTCACGGCCACATCCGCTGCAGTTCGCGCTCGCCGTCGAGAAACTGGTGCTTGAGCGCGCCCAGCACGTGCAGCGCGAAGATCACGTACAGCACATAGCCCGCCCAGGTGTGCACCCCGCCCAGCACGGTGTGCCAGGTTTCCTTGACCGCCGGCTCGATGGCCATGATCCAGCCGATGCGCGGCCATTCGAACAGGCCGAAAAGGAACATCGGGTTCGCGCCGGCGTCCTTCCAGGCCGAGTCGTGCATCCAGCCCGACACCGGCAGCAGGATCATCAGCGCATACAGCGCCCCGTGGGCCGCATGGGCCGCAAGGCGCTCGAGCGCGCCGAACGAGCCCGGCATGGCCGGCGGCTTGTGCGTCAGGCGCCACAGGATGCGCAGGAGCACCAGGCCCAGCACCGTGATGCCGATCGACTTGTGGGTGTCCACGGCCGGGCGCACCCAGTCGTCGGGGTACCGCTCGACGAGCAGGATCAGGGCGATGTTGACGGCCATGAGCACGGCAATCAGCCAGTGCAGCGCGATGGCGGTTCGGGTGTAGCGGGTTTGTGCGAGCATGCGGGGAATTTTCGGGCGGGAGCCGACTCAGTCAGTGGCGCATGCGATTGTCCCGGGTTTGTTCGGGCCTTTCGAAACCGCAGGCCGAGTTTTTGCGTATCAACGACCAGTCGCCCGGGCACCTTCTCTTGAACGATCCACTCCACAGCGCCTTCCTGGCAGCGTCGCCGCGCCTCTCTCCCCCCCGCACCCCCCTGCGCAGCTGGCTGATTCACGGCGGCGTGCTTGTGCTGTGGGTGCTGCTTTTCGCCATGGCGTTCAAGCTCGGCAACGTGCGGGCCTGGTCGGTGGGCGTGGCCTATGTGGTGTACGACACGGTGCTGCTGCTGTTCGTGGCGTGGATGACGCTGCCGATCCTGCGCGCCCGGCCCCTGCCCGCCGGCACGTCCGCCGCGGGCACAAGGCGCACCACGCTGGGCGTGATCGTCGCCTCGCACAACGAGGCCGCCGTGCTGCCCGTCACGCTGGCCGCCCTGCTCGGCCAGAGCGACGTGCCCGACCGCATCGTGGTTGCGGACGACGGCTCCAGCGACGGCACGGCCGAGCTGCTGGCCACGCGCTACGGGCTCGTCGCCCCCGCCCTGGGCGCTCTGAGCGCGGCCAGCACCACGCACCCGTCGCTTTACTGGCTGCGCCTGCCGCACGGCGGCAAGGCGGTGGCGCTGAACGCGGCCATCCTGTGCATCGACACCGACACGGTGCTGACCGTGGACGGCGACACGCTGCTCGACAGCCAGGCCATCGGCGCGGTGCGCCGTGCCTTCACCGAAGAGCCCGACCTGGTGGCCGCCACCGGCGTCATCACCCCCGTGTGCAGCCGCACGCTGGCCGGGCGCTGCTTCCAGTGGTTCCAGACGTACGAGTACATCCGCAACTTTCTGTCGCGCTATGCGTGGATGCGGGTCAACGGGCTGCTGCTGATCTCGGGCGCCTTCGCAGGTTTCAGAACGGACGCGGTGCGCACCGTGGGCGGCTTCGACACCGACTGCCTGGTGGAAGACTACGAACTCATTCACCGCCTGCACCACCACGCCCGGGTGCACGGCCTGCCGTGGACGGTGCGCGTGCTGGGCGACGCGCAGGCGCACACCGACGCGCCCAGCAGCACCGGTGCCTTCCTGCGCCAGCGCCGCCGCTGGTTCGGCGGCTTTTTGCAGACCCAGTACTGGTACCGCGCCATGGTCGGTGACCGGCGCTACGGCTGGCTCGGCGTGGCGATGCTGCCGGTGAAAGCCATCGACACGCTGCAGCCGCTGTACGGACTGGCGGCTTTCGGGCTGTTGCTGATGTACCTGGTGCGCGGCAACTTCGGCGTGCTGGCGCCGGTGGCCGGGGTGATCGGCGCGAAGATCGTGCTCGACCTGGTGTTTCACCTGTGGTCGGTGTACCTGTACCGCCGCTGGATCGGCCAGGCCAGCGAGGCCAACATGGCGCAGGCCTTCCTGGCCGCGCTGGTCGAACCCTTCACCTTCCAGATCCTGCGCCACACCGGCGCGGCCTGGGGCTGGTGGACCTTCCTGACGGGGCGCGGCACCTGGGGGCGGCAGACGCGCGTCGGGCTGGTCGACGCCGACGGCGTGCAGCGGCGCAACAGCTGAAGCTCAGCCCCTGAATTTCAGCCGCTGACGTTCAGCGGCTGAGATTCACAGGCCGAAGCCGCTGCGCCCGCGCAGCGCGGCACTGGCCTCGCCGGCCAGCACCTCGACGAACGCGGCCGCAAGCTCTGGCGCCTGCGCACGGCTGCACACGGCCGCGGTGTACACGGTGCTCAGCGCGTGCTCGGCGGGCAGCTCGCCCACCAGCCGCACGCCGGGCGTGTACATGATCTCCGTCACCTGCGTGCAGCCGAGCATGCCCTCGCCCTCGCTGCGCGCAAGCTCGCGCATCGCGGTGGCGCCATTCGGAAACTCGTGGATCCGGCCGGCCAGCACCTCGACGAGTCCCAGCGCCTTCAGCATGCCGGCGATGTGGATGCCCGCGCTCGACCGGGTCATGTCCGGCACGTAGAGGCCGCGCGCGGCCGAGAGCGTGGCCTTCAGCGCCTCGCCGTTGCCGACCGCCACCTCGGGCGTGCCGTTGCGCACCGCGATGCCCGTGGCCACCGGGCCGAGCGCCCGCGCGCTGCCGGGCACCACGTGGCCCTGCGCCGTGAGCTGCTCGATCAACGACGCGGAAAGCACCAGCAGGTCGCAGGGCTCGCCGGCGAGCAGCTTGTCGCGCATGGTGCCCACGGCACCGAAGGTCGGCGCGAGGGTGCAGCCGTGTGCCTGCTCGAAGTCCTGTTGCAGGCCGGTCACCACGGCCTGCGCGGCGCCGCCGCTGAAGAGGGTCAGTTTCATTGTTGTTCCATCGATATCAAAAGAAAAGGAAACACAGGCGCCGCCAGCTTCAGGCGTCCATGTCATCCATGGCCTGCACGATGCGCTCGGGCCGCATCGGCAGGTCGCGCACGCGCACGCCCAGCGCGTCGAACACCGCGTTCGCGATGGCCGCGGCGGTCGGGCCCAGCGAGGCCTCGCCCGCGCCGAGCGAGGCGAAGCCGTCGGCCGGCAGCACCTGCACGTCGATGTGCGGCACATCGGGGAAGCGCAGGATCGGGTAGTCCTCCCAGCCGGGGTCGCGCATGCGCATGCGGTCGAAGTGCGCGGCTTCCATCAACGCCCAGCTGGCGGCCTGCAGCGCGCCGCCCTCGATCTGCTGGCGCACGCCGTCGGGGTTGACGGCCAGGCCCACATCCACCGCGATGTGCAGCCGCCGCACGTGCACGCGCTCTTCGACCTCCACCTCGGCGACGACGGCGCAGTAGGCGCCGGTGTTCTTGTAGCGGGCGAAGCCGATGCCCCGGCCGCGGCCCCCGCCGGCCGGCACCGCGCGCGGCTGCCACCCGGCTTGCGCCGAGACGGCCCGCAACACCGCCACGGCGCGCAGGTCTTCGAGCTGGGCGATGCGGTAGTCCAGCGGGTCGGTGCCGCTGCACAGCGCCAGCTCGTCCATGAAGGACTCGATGGCGAACACGTTGGCGAAGGCGCCGAGCGCGCGCAGCGCCGACGTGCGCATGGGCACGTCCAGCACGCGCCGGCAGACGACGTCGAACCCGGGAAAGGCGTAGATCGGATCGGCATTGCGGTCGCCGCCGCCACCCGCCGCACGCGGCGCGTCGGTCGATGCCACGCGTTCGAAAGGCTGCGCGAGGAACCAGCTGCCCAGCAGCGTCGGCGTGGCGCCGCGCCCGGGGCGCAGCCCATGGCCCGGGCTCCAGGACTGGTGCCGCCAGGCGACCACGCGGCCTGCCGCGTCGAGATCGGCCTCGAGGTCGACCGCCATCGCCGGGCCGACGGGCGACCAGCACAACTCGTCCGCGCGCGACCATTGCACCCGCACCGGCCGCCCGGCACAGGCACGCGCGAGCCAGGCGGCGTCGAAGGCCACGTCGTCCGCGCCGTTGTGGCCGTAGCAGCCGGCGCCCTGCACGTGCTGCACGCGGATGCGTTCCGGCGGCAAGCCGAGCGCCATGGCAAGGTCCTTGCGCAGGTTGTAGATGCCCTGGCTGTGGCTCCAGACCTGCAGCCCGTCGTGCGCCGACAGCGCGAGCGCGCACGAAGGACCGATGGACGCATGGCGGATGAAGGGCTTCGAGTACGACGCGCGCACGGTGCGCGCGGCAGGCGCCGGCGTCTTGTCAGAACGCGCGCCGAGTTCGAGCGCGGTGAACGGCAGCGATTTCAGCCAGGGCCGCAGCGCCGCTTCGTCGGGCAGCCGCTCGGCCTCGGTCCACACCGCCAGCCTGGCGATTCGCGCGGCGGCGCGCTCGGCCAGCGATTCGGTCTCGGCCACCACGCCGAGCTGCGAGCCGTCGCGCAGCACGGCGAGCACGCCGCCCCAGGCGCGCACTTCGTCGAACGGGCACGCCACGAGCTCGGCATGCGGCGACGGCGGCCGCACGATGCGCCCGTGCGCCATGCGCGGCAGCACCATGTCGTGGATGAACATGAATTCGCCGAAGACCTTCTCGGCGATGTCGTCGCGCGGCTGCACACGCCCGACGATGCGGTAGTCGCCCGCCCGCTTGGGCATGGTGCCGGCGGTGGCGTCCACGTCGAGCAGCGCCGGGCCTGCGAGTGCGGCGATCTCCCAGTAGTCCGAGATGCGCCGCTCGCCATGGTAGATCTCGCCGCCGGCCACGCGCAGGTCGGCGGGGCCGATGCCATGCAGCGCCGCCGCCCATTCGACATGGAGGGCACGCGCCTGCGCGCACACCTGACGCAGCGCGGCGCCCGAATGCTGCACCGACAGGCTGCCCGAGGTCATGGCCTCGTCGGGGCTGAGGCCGGTTGCGGCGGGCACCATGCGCACCTGCGCAAGGTCGAGGTCGAGTTCTTCCGCCACGATCTGCGCCAGCGCGCCGAGGATGCCCTGGCCGAGTTCGACCTTGCCCGAGTGCACCGCGACATGGCCCACATGGCCTACATGGTCTACATGCCCCGCACGGTCCATGCGCAGCCAGGTAGACAGCCGCGGATTGGCCTGCAGGCTCGGCGGCAGCGCGGCCGTGCCGCTCATGCCGCGCGCCCCTGGCCCATTGCCGCAGCCGCACGGACGATGGCGCGCATCACCCGCGGGTGCGTGCCGCAACGGCACAGGTTGCGCGCCATGCCTTCGCGGATGTCGGCATCGCCGGGGCAAGGGTTGCACTGCAGCAGCGCCACCGCCGAGACCAGCATGCCCGAGGTGCAGTAGCCGCACTGCGCCGCCTGCTCCGCCACGAAGGCGCTCTGCACCGGGTGCGGCGCGGCGCGCGTGCCCAGGCCCTCGGCGGTCCGCACATGCTTGCCGGCGGCCGACCACATCGGCGTGTCGCAGCTGGGCACCGCGCGGCCGTCGAGCAGCACCATGCAGGCGCCGCACTCGCCGGCGCCGCAGCCGAAGTGGCTCGCGCGCAGGCCGAGGTCGTTGCGCAGCACGTCGAGCAGCGTGCGGTCGGGCTCCACCGCCAGCACGCGCGGCACACCGTTGACGGTGAGTGCGATGGCGTCGCCCTGCGTCATCAGTCCACCGTGATGTGGGCCGACTCGACGATCTTTCGCCACTTCGCGATGTCCTGGTTCAGGTACTGCGTGAACCCCGAGGGCGACATCGCCATGCCGTCGATGCCGCTCTTGGCCCACAGCGCGCGCGTGGCCGGGTCTTGCACCACCTTGGCGATCTTCTGGTTGAGCAGGTCGACGACCGGCTGCGGCGTGCCCTTGGGCGCGAGGATGCCGAGCCAGATCGTCGCGGTGTAGTCGGGCAGGCCCAGCTCGGCCATGGTGGGCACGTCGGGCATCACGCTGGAGCGCGTCTTGCCGGTGGTGGCCAGCGCACGCACCTTGCCGGTGGCGATCAGGTCGGTCATGGTGCCGACGGCGTCGAACATCATGTCGACCTGGCCGCCGAGCACGTCGGTGCGTGCGCCGCCGCTGCTCTTGTAGGGGATGTGCACGATGTCCACGCCCGCCATGCTCTTGAAGAGCTCGCCGGCCATGTGGTACGGCGTGCCCGTGCCGGAAGAGGCGTAGTTGAGCTTGCCCGGGCTCGACTTGGCCTGGCGGATGAGTTCGGGTAGCGTCTTCGGCGCGAGGCCCGAGCGCACCACCAGCACCAGCGGCGCCTCGTTCACCGGCGCTACCGCCGTGAAGTCGCGCATCAGCTCGTAGGGCTTCTGGTGCAGCAGCGACTCGTTCACGGTCTGCGTGTTCGACATCATGAGCAGTGTGTAGCCGTCGGGCGCGGCCTTGGCGACGAACTGCGTGCCGATCACCGCGCCGGCGCCGGGCCGGTTCTCCACGATGAACGACTTGCCGGTTTCGCGGCCCAGCTTTTCAGCGAGCACGCGGGCATACACGTCGGCCGAGCCGCCCGGCCCGAAGGGCACGACGATGGTCACCGTGCGCGACGGGTAGGCCGACGCGTCCTCGGCATGCGCCGCGGCGCCCTGCCCCAGCGAAAAAGCGGCGAGCGCCAGCGCGGCGAGCCCGCGCACCGATCCTTGCTTCGACATGGCTTGTCTCCTTGTGTTCTTGTGTGTGTTGTCTTGCAGGGGCGTTCAGCCGACCGTGTTTTCCAGCACGCCGATGTGCTGGATCTCGATGCGCACGGTGTCGTGGGTCTGCAGGAACTTCGGCGGCGTGAAGCCGATGCCCACGCCGGCCGGCGTGCCGGTCGCGATCAGGTCGCCGGGCATCAGCGCGATGCCGGCCGAGAGGGTCTCGATGAGCGTGGGTATGTCGAAGATCAGCTGCGCGGTGTTGGCGTTCTGCCGCAGCTCGCCGTTGATCCAGCACTTCACGTCGAGGTTGGCCGCGTCGAGTTCGTCGGCCGTCACCAGGTACGGGCCCATCGGGCAGAAGCCGTCGAGCGCCTTGCCCAGGAACCACTGCCGGTGCAGCTTCTGCAGGTCGCGTGCGGTGACGTCGTTGACGATGGTGTAGCCGAACACGTGGTCCAGCGCGTCGGCCTTGCGGATGCCGCGGCCGCCCTTGCCGATGACGACCGTGAGTTCGGCCTCGTAGTCGAGCTGCTTCACCACGTCCTTGTGCGGCGGAATGGTGTCGCCGGGGCCGATCACCGAGGTGAAGGGCTTGGTGAAGACCACCGGCGCCTCGGGCGCGTGCTCGCCCTCCTTGGCACTGCTGTCGAAACCCGACTTGCTGAACTCGGCCGCGTGCTCCGCGTAGTTCTTGCCCACGCAGAAGATGTTGCGGCGCGGGTGCGCAATGGGCGCCAGCAGCCTGGCACCGGCCAGCGGCTGGCCCTCGCCCTTGGCGACCAATTGGTTCTTCAGCTCGCCGAAGCGTTCGATCAGCTCGACGAGGTCGCCGGCGAAGCCAGGCACCAGGTCGGCGAGCGGCCAGAAGCGCTGCGCCTGCGTATCGACGAGCGCGGGAACGGCGCGATCGGCCAGGGAAACGGATGCGAATTTCATGGGAATGGAAGGCGTCGTCGCGACGGCAGAATAGGACAGTTGCGGGAAGCGCAATGTAGAACCAAAATGAACCATCATCAATACCAATTCCTCAAATTTAAGGACCAATTGGTACTACTAACAACATCTGCCGGGAGCAGCGAATGAGCGAGCACGAGGCCATGACGGCAGCGCCCGGAGCATCCGCCCTGCAGCCCAAGGCCGAAGGGGCGAAGGCGCTGTCGCGCTACCTGCGCGAAGGCATCGCGAGCGGCGCGCTGCAGGCGGGCGTGAAGCTGCCGGCCGAGCGCGAGCTGAGCGAGCGTTTCGGCGCCTCGCGCGGCGCGGTGCGGCGCGTGCTGTCAGGGTTTCGCGAGCGTGGGCTGATCACGCAATCGGTCGGCAGCGGCACCTTCGTGGCGGCAACCGCCGCGCCCGCCGCCACGCCGACAACGGCGCCGCTGTCGGTGCCCTCGCTGCACGGCAACGTGAGCCCGGCCGAGTTGATGGTGGCGCGCCGGCTGATCGAGCCGTTGATGCCGTCACTGATCACGCGCAACGCCACGGCGGCCGACTTCGCGGCGATGCAGCACTGCATCGAGCAATCGGAGGCGGCCCAGACCATCGAGGGCTTCGAGCACTGGGACGGCGAGTTGCACAAGGCGCTGGCGGTGGCCACGCACAACGGCTTTTTCGTGCACATCCTGGAACTGACGCAGCGCGTACGCGACCAGGGCGAATGGGGGCGGCTCAAGGCCAAGTCGCTCACCGGGCCGCGGCGCGCGCAGTACGAGCAGCAGCACCGCGCGCTGGTCGAGGCGTTGCGCGACCGCGACGAAGCCGGTGCGCAGCGCGTGCTGGTCCAGCACCTGGACCAGATCCAGCGCAACCTGTTCGGGGACTGAACGGGCCGCGCTTTTTTCTTCGCGTTCTTACGCGGCTGCCGCGCCGAAGCGGAAGCTGGAGACGACGAGGCCGCCCATGAAGGCGTCCTCGTGGTAGATGCGCTCGCCGGCCTCGGCCTCGGCCGCGCCGACAGCCACCATCAGCGGGATCAGGTGCTCTTCGCGCGGATGCGCCATGCGCGCCGCCGGGGCCGACGCCCAGTCGAGCAGCTGCGCGCTGCGCTCGGCCGTCGAACCCTTGACCACCGCGGCGTCGAGCCAGTCGTCGAAGGCCTTCGACACGCCGTGCGCCTGCGGGCCGAAGTTGCGCAGGTTGTGATAGCTCAGGCCGCTGCCGACGATCAGCACGTTTTCATCGCGCAGCGGTGCAATCGCGCGGCCCAGCGCCAAGTGCTCCGCCGGGTCGAGCCCGCGGCGCAGCGACAGCTGCACCACCGGCACCTCGGCCTTGGGGTAGATGGCGGCCATCGGCGAGAACATGCCGTGGTCGTAGCCGCGCTCGGGGTCGATCTGCACCGGCAGGCCGGCCGCGGCAATGAGCGACTGCACGCGCTGCGCGAGTTCGGGCGAGCCGGGCGAGTCGTAGCGCACTTCGTAGGTGTGCGCGGGAAAGCCGCCGTAGTCGTAGATCATGGGCGGCCGGGGGTTGCCCTGCACCGCGAAGGCCGGCGCCTCCCAGTGGGCCGACACCATCAGGATGGCGCTGGGCGTGCGGCCGATCTGGCGCGGCATGTCGGCCAGCGAGGCGGCGAGCTGGTCGTAGGTGGCGCCCATTTCCTTCTTCATCCAGGGCCAGGGGCCGCCGCCGTGCGAAATGAAGTACGTGGGCAGTCGCGATGTTTTCGTGTTGTCGGGGGTCAAGTCGATGCTCCTTGAAGGCGTTGCACGGACTGTAGACATTTCCTCCAAGGAAATCGACAGGCTACGATGCATCGAATCAGTTCTTTGCAGGAAACCTTGAAGGATGTTCACATGGACCGAATGACCAGCCTGCGGGTGTTTCGCGAAGTCGTCGAGGCCGGCAGCTTCGTGGCCGCGGCCGAGCGCCTGGGCATGTCGCCGCCGATGGCCAGCAAGCACGTGGCGCAGCTCGAGAAGTCGCTCGGCGCGCGGCTGCTGCACCGCTCCAGCCGCCACCAGAGCCTGACCGAGGCCGGCACCGCCTGGTATGAGCAGAGCCGCCGCGCGCTCGACCTGCTCGATGCGGCCGAGGCCGCCATCGGCCAGACGCACGACACGCCGCGCGGCCAGCTCAAGGTGAGCGCGCCCGTGTGGTGCGCCACGCCGCGCTTTGCGCGCGTGCTGGCCGACTACCGCGAAAAGTACCCCGAGGTGCTGGTCGACATGCACCTGGAGAACCGCAAGGTCGACCTCGCGGCCGACGGCTACGACCTGGCGCTGCGCGCCACGCAGGAACCCTCGCCCGCGCTGATCGCCCGGCCGCTGTGCCGCGTGCCCTTCTACCTGGCGGGCACGCCGGCCTACATCAAGCGCATGGGCGGCCTGCCCGCCCTGCCTGCCGACCTGGCGAAGCTGGGCGCCATCGTGCCGAGCTACGTGAACCTGGAGAACCTTGCGCTGAAGGGCCCGGGCGGGCGCATGTTTCCGCTGCGGCTGGCGCCGGCCATGCGCTCCGACGACACCACGCTCACGCTGCATGCGGTGCACGCGGACATGGGCATCGCCTTCATGCCGCTGTGGCTGATCGACGAGGACATCGCGCGGGGCCGGTTGCTGCGGTTGCTGCCGGAGTTCGAGTCGACGCCGGTCACCTTGTTCGCGGTGTACACGAGCCGGCAGTACATGTCGCCCAAGCTGCGCACCTTCATCGACTTTCTGAGCGAGCGGCTGAAGGTGCCCCATGAACGAAGCCCGAGCGCGCCGCCCCGGGGTGCCACGCGGGTGCGGCATCATGGCGAGCTGCCGCCACCCTGAAGCACACACGCGAGGACCTGCTTGATGATCATCGGTATCGACCTGGGCACCACCCACAGCCTGGCCGCCGTCTGGAAGGACGGTCGCCCTCACCTGGTGGTGAACGCGCTGGGCGCCTACCTCACGCCGTCGTGCGTGAGCATCGACGAGGACGGCAGCGTGCTGGTCGGGCAGGCCGCGCGCGACCGGCTGCAGACGCACCCCGAGGTGACGGCGTCGCTGTTCAAGCGCTACATGGGCAGCGACAAGGGCTTTCAGCTCGGCGCGCGCAGCTTTCGCGCCGAGGAGCTGTCGTCGCTGGTGCTGCGCTCTCTGAAGGCCGACGCCGAGGCCATGCTGGGCGAGCCCGTGAGCGAAGCGGTGATCACCGTGCCCGCCTACTTCTCCGACGGCCAGCGCAAGGCCACGCGCATCGCGGGCCAGCTCGCAGGGCTGCAGGTGGAGCGGCTGGTGAACGAGCCCACGGCCGCCGCGCTGGCCTACGGGCTGCACCAGGACGAAGACGCGACCCAGTTCCTGGTGTTCGACCTGGGCGGCGGCACCTTCGACGTCTCGATCCTCGAGATGTTCGAGGGCGTGATGGAGGTGCGCGCCACGGCGGGCGACAACTTTCTGGGCGGCGAAGACTTCGTCAACGAGATCGTCCAGCTGTTTTTTGCCGAGACCGGCCTGCCCGAGGCCGCGCGCGCCGACGGCGGCTTCATGCAGCAACTGGTGGCACGCGCCGAGCAGGCCAAGCGGGCCCTGTCGGACAGCGAGAGCGCCACCCTCACGCTCCACTGGCAGGACCGCGAGCACACGCTGGCGCTGACGCAGGAGCGCTTTCGCGCCATCAGCGAGCCGCTGCTGGCCCGGCTGCGCGGGCCGGTCGAGCGCGCGCTGCGCGACGCCAGCATTCGCGCGGGCGACATCGACAACGTGGTGCTGGCCGGCGGCGCGACCCGCTCGCCTGTGGTGCGGCAGATGGTCACGCGCATGTTCGGCCGCTTTCCCGCGATGGACATCAACCCCGACGAGGTGGTGGCGCTGGGCGCCGCCGTGATGGCCGGCCTGAAGGCGCGCGACGAAGCGCTCAAGGAAGTGGTGATGACCGACGTCTGCCCCTACACGCTGGGCGTCGAGACCGTGCACCGCATGCCCGGCGGCGGCGAGGTCGACGGCTATTTCTCGCCCATCATCGAGCGCAATACCGTGGTGCCGGCCAGCCGCGTCAAGAGCTACGTCCCGGTGCGCGAAGGCCAGCGCGTTCTCGCCCTGGAGATCTTCCAGGGCGAGGCGCGGCTGGTGCGCGACAACATCAAGCTCGGCGTGCTCGAAGTGCCGCTGCCCCCCGGCCCGCGCGCCGAAGCCAGCGTCGAGGTGCGCTTCACCTACGACGTGAACGGCCTGCTGGAGGTCGAGGCGACCGTCGTGGCCACGCGCGAAGTGCACCGGCTGGTGATCCAGGGCAACAGCGGCGTGCTGAGCGAACTGGAGATCGCCGCGCGCCTCGGGCAGCTGGCCGAGCTCAAGATCCACCCGCGCGACAAGGCCGAGAACCGCGCGCTGGTGGCACAGGCCGAGCGCGTGTTCCAGCAGTTGCGCAGCGATGCCCGCGAACGGCTGGGCGACGAAATATCCCGCTTCGAACTCTCGCTCGAATCGCAGGACGAGCGGCAGATTCGTCCGGCGCGCGAGCGGCTGCGCAAGGCCGTGGGCTTTTTCGAGCGCGACAGCCACTTCGATCCGGACTTCGTGTTTTGAGCACGGTGACCGCCGATTTCGAGCGCCTCGGCATCGCGCCGACCCGCGACGTCAAGACCATCAAGCGCGCCTATGCCGTGGCGCTGAAGGCCATCGACCAGGCCGGCGAGCGCGAGGCCTTCGAGCGTCTGCGCCAGGCCTATGAGCAGGCGCTGGCCTGGGCCGCGCGGGAGGAGGAACCGGAGGACGAGCAGGACGAGCAGGAAGAAGAGCAGGAAGGCGGCCAGCGCGATCCTCACGGGTCCGACACCCCCGAGCACGGCCTGCCCGATGCGCCGCCGGTCGACCCGCATCGCATGGACGGTCCCTCGCCGCTCACGTCACCGCCCGTCTGGCCCCCCGCAGCGCCAGCGGCACCGGCGGCACCCGCGACCGTCGCGCCAAACCCGAACGAAGCACACCAGGCCCTGCGCGACTGGACGGAGCAGTTGCGCACCGCGCCACCCGGCGCCGTCACGGCGGTGTTCGAAGCGGCGCTGGCCGACCCGCGGCTGCTGCACCTCGACAGCCACGCGCAGCTCGAGGCCCGCATCGCCGATCTGCTGCACGCGAGCCCGGCCGGCCGGGCCGTGCTGTTCGACGCTGCGGCCCTGCGCTTCCATTGGACCGATCGCAACGCCCGACCGGTCGCCAGCCCTGCGGCCGCGCACTGGATTTCACGCGTGGTCAACCAGGGCCTGCAGTGGCACGCACAGGCGCCGGCAGCCGTCGCCCTGCAGCAGGAGGCGCTGACCACCGCCACGCGCGTGGCCTCGCCCGGGCCTGAGCAGACGCGCCGCTTTGCGGAGCCCCTCGCCGACATGGCGCGCGACTTTCCGGACTGGTTTGCGTTGCACCTCGGCGCGCAGGGCCACGCCCATCTGCCGGCGTGGTTGGCGTTGCATGCAAAGCTCGCGCCCCGGTGGGCACGCCAGATCGAGCGAAGGCAACGCTATTTCGGCACGCACGGCAAGACCCTGCGCACGCTGTTGGGCGGTTTTTTCGTGCTGCTGCTGGCAACCGCCGTGCTGTCTGGCGTGATGAACCGCATGCTGGCCAACCATGCGCCTACAGACCTGGCCGCGGGCAACAGCAGCGGCAAGGTCGGCGTGGGCGCGCCTCCCGCCACGCCCGAACCGGTGCTGGCGTACGAGTTCACCGGCGCTGTGACGCGCGATAGCTGCGAGAGCGCCGATGAGTTCGTGCACGAGTCCAACTGGTTGCAGGTCGGCGACAGCGATGCGGTCGCCCTGCTGGCCACCCGCGCCATGCGCTGCCAGGACAAGGGCCTCTGGTCGCGCAAGGACGACACGCTGATGGCCTGCCTGCGTGCCGAGCGCGCCGCCGCGCTGGGCGCCGGCCGGCCCGAGGAGGCCCAACGCTGCCTTCGGCCCGAAGCGGGAGGTCGGTAGACGCAAAACGCACCTTTCCGGGGCAAGGTCATGCCGCCACGGCTAAAGTCCTGGGCTCTCTGGGAGACCGTCTACTTGTTCCGCTTCTTCGAAAAACTACTTCACCCCTACTGTCGTTTTCAGAAGACGGCTGCACTGAACGTCAGAAGCCGACTGCACTATAGCAGCGGAGGGGTTGGATCCATCAGGCAACGACGGGCTGCTGCCGGCCATCAGCGGACGCAGGGAGGACTTTCCGCAACCGGCCGTTCGATGCGGCACCGATGGCCTTCGCGCAGGGGTAGTGAATCCGCCAGGATTGACTTGCGCTGCCCTACCTCTCACTAGTGAGGGGCGGCAGCGCATCAAGCGGTGAGCGCACTCCGGCACCGCCAACTTTCAGCACATGCGTGTAAATCATCGTCGTAGAGACGTCGGAATGGCCGAGCAGATCCTGCACGGTTCGAATGTCGTAACCGCTGCGGAGCAAGGCCGTCGCGAACGAGTGGCGGAGGGTGTGCGGTGTGGCGGGCTTCGTGATGCCTGCTTGTTCTACGGCACGTTTGAAGGCGCGCTGAAAGGTCTGGTCATACATGTGATGGCGACGCACGACACCGCTCCGTGGATCGGTCGAATGCGTGTGCTGCGCAAAAACCCAGAACCACGGCCAGGAATGCCCGGCGCGCGGATACTTCCGCTCAAGGGCGTCGGGAAGCGCAACGCCGCTGCGGCCCTCGGCCTGGTCCTTCAGCCACCATGCCCGTGCACGCGACAGCTGCTCGCGCAGGCTGGGTGCCAAGCTCTCGGGTAACATCAAGGCCCGATCCTTGGAGCCCTTGCCCTCCCGCACGATGATCGTGCCGTGATCGAAATCCAGATCCTTGACCCGCAGTTGCAAACCCTCACTGATCCGCATGCCCGTTCCATACAGAAGCTGGGCGAACAAACGATGCTCGCCTTCCAGAAAACCGAGGATGCGAACCACTTCATCCGGGGTCAGCACCACCGGCAAGCGCCGCGACGGCCGAGGTCTTCCGATCTCCTGAAGCCAGGGCAGATCCGTGCACAGCACCTTGCCGTAGAAGAACAGCAAGGCCGCCAATGCCTGACGATGCGTGGAGACCGAAACCTTGCGCTCGTTCGCCAGCCAGGACAGAAATGCCTCGACTTCGCTGCTGCCCAAGGTTGCCGGGTGACGCACACCGTGGAAACGGATGAAGGCACGAACCCAGTGGACATAAGCCTGTTCGGTTCGTAAGCTGTAATGCAAGTAGCGTATGCGCTCACGCAACTGGTCCAGAACCTTGACCGAACGCAGCGGTGGTAACGGCGCAGTGGCGGTTTTCATGGCTTGTTATGACTGTTTTTTATCGAGAAAGATCGCCTCGTATTCGCGCTTGGATGCTTCCAACTCCGGCGAACCGCTCAAGGCGGCAATCACCCCGGGTATTTCCCGACCTTGCAACAACACACAATCGACATACGACGACGCGATAACCCACGCGCGGTCCTCAAGGGTCGCCTTGCTGGTGGCGATGGCATCGGCAAATACCTGGTCCTGGCGCGCGTCGAAGTCTGCATACAGCGCGGCCAGCAACCCTGCGCGTGTAGCGAAGTGGTCGTAAACCACTGGTTTGGTGACGCCCGCCAGCTCGGCCAGGCGGCCCAGAGTCAGGGCGTCGGTGCCTTCGTCACGCACTAATTGCCAGGCCACGTCGAGTAACTGGCGCAGGCGATCTTCACGGGACAAACGACGACGTGGGGCAGGGGATTCACTGCTTGACATGCTTATATACCAAAAGTAACTTATTCGACGTAACTTACTAAAAGTAGATTAAGCTCAAATGGAGTCAAAGTCATGCACGCACTGATCGTAGTTGCTCATCACGACCCGCAATCTCTCACCCACAGTGTGGCCGCCGAGGTGGGCGCGGGCTTGACCGCCTCTGGCCACACCTTTGAAATAGCCGACCTTGCCGCTGAAGGGTTCGATCCACGCTACACCATCGCCGACCATCGGGTGCACCGTACTCGGGCGACGCCGCCAGCCGACGTGCAGGCCGAACAGGCCCGCATAGACCGCGCCGACGCGCTGGTGCTGGCGTTCCCCATCTACTGGTGGTCAATGCCAGCGTTGCTCAAGGGTTGGGTCGACCGCGTATTCGTCAATGGCTGGGCGATTGATTACGGCCCCGATACACCGGTGCAGAAGAAACTCAGGCATTTGCACGTACATGTGCTGGCCCTGGGGGCGGCTGACGAAAGCGCCTTCGATCGACACGGTTATGCCAAGGCCATGAATACCCAGATCGACTACGGCATCTTTGATTATTGCGGGGCGCGGGTACTCACTTCCGAGTTGTTGTTGGACTCGGAAAGTGGCACGGCCCAGGCGCATTTGCACAAGGCCCGGACCGTGGGGCAGGGGTTGTTTGAGCGTGAGGCCATCGCGGGATAATTCAAGCGTCGCGAAACAGGTCGTGGGCGTCGAGCAAGCGGTAGGCAATCTCTGGGTTTTTCTCCAGGCCACGGCGAATGGAGGCGGGGATCGACTGGCGGGTCTTGCGGCACATGCCCGGCAGTTCGTCGATGACGATCTGGATCCCGCGCATGCTTTTGACCTCGGTATGCCCGGGCGCGATGTGGACGCGGATGCCGAGTTGGTCGTACATCCGCCGTTGCAAGTGTTCGAGGTCTTGCAGGCTCTTGAGGTTTTCCAGGCGCTCCAGCAGGATTTTTTCCTGCTGTCGCGTCAGTTGCAGAATGCGCAGATCAGCGCCGGGAGCTTCCAGCAGTTGTTCACGGTTGCAGACACAGGCGCCGGGTGGGCAGGGTTGGCGAAGGGTCATTGACGCTCCCGGCAAGGTTCAGTTGTAGGAGCGAGCTTGCTCGCGAAAAACTCACAGGCGCCGCATTCATTCAGCAAACACGCGTTTTGGTTAACGTTTTTCGCGAGCAAGCTCGCTCCCACAGGTTTGTGTGTCAGTAGCTCAAGTGAACGCCCAGGCTGGCCAGCGCTTTCCAGTAGTCAGGGTAGGTCTTGGCTACGCAATCAGGGTCTTGGATGCGAATGCCCGAGACTTTCAGCCCGGCCAGGGCAAAGCACATGGCGATGCGATGGTCGGCGTGGGTATCGATCAGTGCGGTGCAGGCGGTGCCAGCCAAAGCGGGGTCGCTGGCAACCAGCAGGTCATCACCTTCGATGGTCGCCAGGCCCGGGCGAATTTCGTTGAGGCCATCGTGCAGCGCCTGCACGCGGTCACATTCCTTGACGCGCAGGTTCGCCAGTTCAGTGAAGCGCACCGGGGTATTGTTGAATGCGGCGAGCACCGCCAGGGTCGGGATCGCATCCTGCATTTGTGAACCCACCACCGTGGCCTGCATGTTCGGGAATTGCGCGATCACGGCCTGTGCCTTGGCGTCGGGCTGGGTGAAATCCTGCGCGGCTACACCAATATCGATACGGCCACCGGTCAGTACTTCTGCGGCCCACAGGTAAGTGGCGGCGGAAGCGTCGGGTTCGATCAGGTAATCATGGGCGGTATAGCCCGTGGGGGCCACGCGCCAGGTGGTGTCGTCCACGATGTCTACCTGGGCCCCGAACGCACGCATGCAATCGAGGGTCAGGTCCACATAGCCACGGGCGCCGATGTCCTTGCCGGTCAGCGCCACTTCAATCGGTGCTTCGCCGCACGCCGCCAGCATCAGCAGGGCCGATACGTACTGGCTGGACAAGCCTCCGTCAATCTCAAAACGCCTGGCCTGGACCTTGCCCGCGCCATGCACCGTTACCGGTGGGCAACCGGTGGGGCTGTCGACCTGGATGCCGTTCTGGCCCAGGGTGGCCAGCAGCGGGCCGATCGGGCGTTTTTGCATGTACTCGTCACCGTCCAGTACCACGGTGCCTTGCACGGTGGCGACGGCAGCCGTGAGAAAGCGCATGGCGGTGCCGGCGTTGCCGAGGAACAACGGCTGGGCCGGCAATTGCAGCGAGCCTTGGCTGGTGACGACAAAGGTGGTGTCGTCCGGCTCGTCGATGGTGACGCCCATCTGCCGCAGGGCGACCGACATATGGCGTGTGTCATCGCTTTTGAGCGCGCCGCTCAAACGGCTGGTGCCCTTGGCCAGTGCCGCGAGCAACAGAGCACGGTTGGTAATGGATTTGGAGCCGGGGGGCGCGACCTTGCCAGTGAGGGGGAAGTTGGGCGGTGTAACGGTCACGGTTTTCTGCGAACTCAAGGTACAAGGCTCCTGGTCAAGGCGAGGTGGCGTGGAGTGGCCGACGTGCGGACCCGAATCATCAGGCAAACACGCCATGCTTGTCGAGTGAGTGGGTGATCTGCGTATTTTAGGGTAACCGGAATATCTGGTTGATATCTCCTTTGCTGGCAGCCTGTAATTCCCACTTTCTCACCGGAGAATATGGTTGATCAGCCTCCCTTCGCGGGTTAGTATCAGTCCATCTATAGGAGGACGACCTCCCCCACCTTGGGAAGTAATGACCAGGACGACCTGGCCCCGTTATATTTCGGAGGGGTCAATGCCTTGGGTATATCTTCTCGTTGCCGGTGTCCTTGAGATTGTGTGGGCTTACACAATGAAGCAATCTCATGGCTTCAGTCGGCTCTTACCATCGATCATCACGATTTCTACAATGGTGGCCAGCTTCTGGCTGTTAGCAGTCGCCATGCGAACTATTCCACTCGGAACTGCCTACACAATCTGGACGGGAATAGGAGCTGTAGGCGCTTTTCTTGTCGGAATCGCATTTTTGGCTGAACCGGTTAATGCAGCGAGAATCATTGCTGCGATCCTCATTGTTTCAGGGTTGGTGTTAATGAAACTATCCAGCGCCTGACATCGAGGTTATTAATGATGGGTCTCGTTACTGGCCTTATTAACCTCTCAAATTATGAGGTCAGGGACTCCAAGTCGACAGACGACGAAATGCACTTCCAGGTGGACGCACCCGATCCCATCGCGTGCGAGAAATGTGGCGTGCAGGGTGAAATCGTGCGGTTCGGCAAGCGTGATGTTCCTTATCGTGATTTGCCCATCCACGGCAAGCGGGTCACCCTCTGGGTGGTTCGTCGCCGGTACACCTGCCGGGCCTGCAAGACCTCCTTCAGGCCCCAGCTACCGGAGATGGTGGACGGCTTCCGCATGACGCGGCGGCTGCATGAGTACGTGGAGAAAGAATCCTTCAACCACCCCTACACCTTCGTGGCGGCGCAGACTGGCCTGGACGAGAAGACGGTACGCGACATCTTCAGCGCTCGCGCCGAGTTCCTGGGGCGCTGGCACCGATTCGAGACGCCTCGCATTCTGGGTATAGACGAGCTGTACCTGAACAAGCGCTACCGCTGCATTCTGACCAACATCGAGGAGAGAACCCTGCTCGACCTGCTGACCACCCGCCGGCAGGACTTGGTGACCAACTACCTGATGAAGCTGAAAGACCGGCAGAAGGTCGAGATCGTCAGCATGGACATGTGGAACCCCTACCGTACGGCGGTCAAGACGGTGCTACCACAGGCCCGTATCGTGGTCGATAAATTCCATGTGGTGCGCATGGCCAATGATGCCTTGGAGAAGGTGCGCAAGGGCCTAAGAAAGGAGCTGAAACCCTCCCAGAGCCGAACCCTCAAGGGAGACCGGAAAATCCTGCTGAAACGCGCTCACGAAGTCTCAGACCGAGAGCGGCTGATCATGGAGACCTGGACAGGCGCATTCCCGCAACTGCTGGCCGCCTACGAGCACAAGGAGCACTTCTACGGCATCTGGGATGCCATCACGCGCTCCCAGGCAGAAGCCGCCCTGGACGAGTGGATAGCCACCGTCCCGAAAGGCCAGAAGGAAATCTGGAGCGATCTGGTCAGAGCGGTGGGCAACTGGCGCGAAGAGATCATGACCTACTTCGAGACGGATATGCCCGTCACCAATGCTTACACGGAATCCATCAACCGACTGGCCAAGGACAAGAACCGTGAAGGGCGTGGTTACTCCTTCGAGGTGATGCGGGCACGAATGCTCTACACCACGAAGCACAAGAAGAAGGCCTCAACTGCGAAGGTCTCTCCATTCTACAAGAAAACCATCTGTTACGGACTGTCGGATTTCGCAGAGGAACTCAATTACGGGGTCGATCTATCAACCATCTGAGGGTGGTATAAGGTTGGTGGGGTGAAGGAGCCCCATCAACCATTAAATCCGGATACCCTTTTTTTGTACAGTCTATGCCTCGGGCATCCAAGCAGCAAGCGCGTTACGCCGTGGGTCGATGTTTGATGTTATGGAGCAGCAACGATGTTACGCAGCAGGGCAGTCGCCCTAAAACAAAGTTGTAAGGTAATATTTTAGTTTTGTTATCGCACTTGGTTGGTGTTGTGAAGAAAAGCGTTTGCAGTTTCTATTACATCACCTGCCGTCCGGTCTAACCTGTGGTCGAGTGCTGAAAGTTCACGTAGGTTTCACTGGCATGCTAAATTCGCCGAGTGTTAGTAAAAATTGAAATTGAATTAAAGTGAATCGCGCTTGGCTACAGCTCCATCAAGTCCGCGCGTTGAACAAAATAATTGGGTGCGGTTTTCGTAAGAGTTTGCACTTTGTAGCAACAACTAACGTCCAGCTTACAACAAGGCGTTGAATTCGCGCACTGCGTGCGCTGGGACAGTTCGTAAGTCGCGCATTTGGTGAATCATTGCGGAAAGTTTATCGCAAGCGCAACTTACAAACTGCCCATTAACTAAGCGTTGTAAGGTAATATTTTAGTTTTGTTATCGCACTTGGTTGGTGTTGTGAAGAAAAGCGTTTGCAGTTTCTATTACA